>JAFXKQ010000079.1 GCA_017531625.1 Clostridia bacterium
CTTGGTTGTAGCGCCTTTAACAACTGCGCCGTCCTTAGTTGCATAGAAAGTTGTGCTTACTGTATTGTTAAGGCTTTCGGGAGTAACTCCGTAGTATGTGAACACGTATTCATCACCTACGGTCTCATACTCTGTTATCTTTGTCTCCGTGCCGTTGAAAGTAGACACTACGTAAGGAGCTGTGTAACCTTCTTTATTCAACTCCGTTGCAGAAACGTAGTACTTAAGCGCAGGAGCGTCGGAAAGGTCAACCGTTGCAGCCGTAAACGCCAACGGGTCAACCTTAATCTGAGTAAGCGTCATATTATCAATGGCGATGGAACGAAAGCGAGAGCCCATTGCCAAAGACTTTGTGTAGGAAATCAAAGCATCGGAAGTGCTGGAAAGAGCTGTTCCTTCGCTGTTACAAATGCTGGCTGTTCTGTAATACTTCTCGCAATAATTCGTTACGCTTTCGGGAAGCAAACCTGCATCAGCGTATTTTACGCTTGCAAAAACCGCACCGTTGATGGAAAACTTGATCTCGTCAACGCCGTTATCCAAAGCGGAAAAGCTGTTGAAGGATAAAGCGAGAGAGCTTGAAGTATTAAAGCGGTTTGTAATGTAACCGAGAGCTGTGCCATAGGTAATAACGTAAATGTCAATGTAAGTAGGATGAATGCTGACACCAATACCGCTCTTGGAAACAAAAGCTTCGCCGTTCAACTTGTTGCTTTCAAAGAACTTGTTTTCGTTACCGTCGATTTCGTTGCCGTAATTGAAGACAAATCCTGCAAAGTGACCTGCAGCTTCGCTGGGTTTAACGTCAGCGGTAAAATTGAAAGACGTATCCGCAGGATAACGGAAATTGTGTCTTGCGCTATCATAAGAGAGGTTGAGGTAGGTGTTACCGCCGCTTACAACGTAAGTGGAAGCATTGGTACCTTTGTTAGGTGTCCAGGAATTGCGGATAGGGTTAACACTGTCCCCCGCCGTAGTTAAAAGCATGCCGTTGGTAAATCTGCTGTCCTGGAAATTGTAGGACTCGCTTGTTATGCTTTCCTTCACCGTAGGAACCACTTCTGTCTTTGCCGCAAATACCGCAAAGCTTGAAGGCGCTACTGAGAGGAGCATAATCAATACCAGAGCCAGAGAAAGAAGCCTTGTTTTCTTATTCATGCAATAAATCCCCCTGCAAAAATTGAAAAACTTAAAATTTTTAATCATATTCATTTTAATTATACATTTTTTCATAAAGAAACGCAATAGATTTATTAAAACGAAGAGCATTTTTGTTAATTTTTCACAATTCCCAAGAAGCAAAAAAACCACATTGCACAAAACAAACGCAGCTTTAAACATAAAAACTGCCACCCTCTCTGTCAAGCCGTACTAAAAACGGGATTGCGCAACCAAAAAGTTACGCAATCCCGTTTTAAAACTCAATAAATGTCCGACTTAATCAGACTTAAATTTTGTGTTACCTGTTCTTAATCATCTCTTTATGGCTCTGACTGACGTACAGACCGTAGTACTTCCCTTTTTGCGCCAAAAGCTCCGCATGGTTCCCTTGCTCGGCGATTCTGCCCTTGGAAAGTACGATTATGTTATCTGCGTGCTGAACGGTGGAAAGCCTGTGAGCGACGATAAGCATTGTACCTATGTTCATCATTTTTTCAAGAGAATCCTGAATAAGAAGCTCGGTTTCCGTGTCAATGTTGGCAGTAGCCTCATCAAGAATCATAACAGAAGGCTTGTGAATGATGGTTCTGGCAAAGGAGAGAAGCTGTCTCTGCCCTGCGGAGAAGTTGTTTCCCCTCTCTCTGACCTTTTCATCAAGTCCTTCGCTGAGTCGGTTAATGAACCTGTCGGCGTTGACGTAACGGCAAGCTTCCATCACCTCTTCGTCGGAAACTCCCTCGGTCCTGAGCAGAATGTTGCTTCTGATGGTACCCGAGAAAAGGAAAACGTCCTGAAGCATCTGACCGAACTGTCTTCTCAAAGAAGCTATCTTTATCTTTTTGATGTCGATTCCGTCAATGAGAATCTGTCCCCTCTGAATGTCGTAATTACGGCAGATGAGAGAGAGAATCGTGGTCTTGCCCGAACCCGTGGACCCTACAAAAGCAACTGTTTCCTTGGCGTTCACTTTAAAGGAAACGTCTTTAAGAACCCAATCGTCCTCCTCGTAAGCGAACCAGACATTTTTAAACTCAATGTCGCCCTTTATTGAGTCTACCTCAATTGCATCGGGCTCATCCACAACCGTGGGCTGAATGTCAAAAATCGTAAAAATCTTTTCTGCGGAAGCGAAAGCCGACTGAAGCCAGTTAAATTGCTCCGCCAAACTCTGAATGGGGTTAAAGAACTTGCTCAGGTACATGTAAAAGGTTACAACCGTGGAGCTTTCCACGGTCTGCCCCAGGAACTCCACCCCACGTATGTAGCCGCGTCCGCCGAGATAAAGCAGGCAAAGCACGGAGGAAATGTACAGCATGTAAACCATGGGGCGGAAGATGCCGAAAACAAAAATCTGTTTTTTCTTGGCTCTTCCGAGTGCGGCGTTTTTAACGTCGAACTGTTCCTTTTTGTAGCCCTCCCGATTGAAAATCTGAATGATTTTCATTCCCGAAAGGTTTTCGGAAAGGAAAGTGTTTATGTCGGTGGTACCGTCCTTTACCTTGCGGTACGCCTTTCGGGTAAACTTGCGGAAAATCAGCGTAAACAGCACGATAAAGGGAACAAAGCAAAGCACCATCAGAGTAAGCTGGTAATTAAGGCAAAGCATTGCGGTAAGCACGCCGAGGATAACGAAGAAATTCTTTATCAGATTGACAATGATGCTCGTAAACATCATTGAAATGGCGTTAGTGTCGTTGGTAACTCGAGTAACCAGCTTACCTACGGGCATGGAATTAAGTTGCTGATGAGAAAGACTGTCTATGTGGGTAAACAAATCCTCTCTCAAATGGGAAATGATTCTCTGCCCCGTCTTTTGAAGCACGATGGCCTGAACGTAAGAGCACGCCATCGAAATGAGAAGCAAAACGCCGTAGCACAGCACGATGGAAAGCAAACGCTTCATTTCGAAATCGCCCGTAATCATCTTTTCGATGTAACCGACAATAAGCGGGGAGGCGATGTCGTAAGCGATTGCAAAAAGCATCAGCACGAGGACGAAAAGGAAATTCTTTGCATAAGGCTTGGCGTATTTCAAAAGCCTCTTGGTGATTTCCACGTCACTCATGTGGCGGTCGAATCCGATTGCCTCCTTGCGGTTTTTGATCATAAGGTAGGCAGCAACGAAGATTACGGAAAGCACGCCGACTACGGCGCAAACGAAAATAATAGGAAAGAACTCTCTCATTATTCCGCCCCCCTTTCCTCGTCCAGCTTCTGGAGGTCAACCATTTTTCTGTATTCAGCGTTGGTTTGGTAAAGCTGTTCATGGGTGCCGACGGCGGCGATCACGCCGTCCTCAACGTAGATTATCTTATCCATTTCTTCAATGGTGGAAATGCGGTGAGCGATCAAAATGGTGGTCTTGCCTTTTCTCAGCTTTCTCAGGTTGTCGAGAATGGTCTTTTCCGTCTTCACGTCAACCGCCGAAACCGAGTCATCAAGAATCAGAATCGGCGCATTCTTCATCAGCGCACGGGCGATTGAAATGCGTTGCTTCTGCCCGCCGGAAACCGTAACGCCACGCTCCCCGAGCACCGTTTCGTATGCCTTGGGAAACTCCATGATGTTTTCGTGAATGTCCGCCATCTCTGCGGCCTCGGCAATAAGCCCTTCGTCATTGCTCTCGGAAGCGAAAGCGATGTTGTTGGAAATCGTATCGCTGAAAAGGAAGTTGTCCTGCGGAACGTAAGCCGCATGCTTGCGTACCGTATGTATGGGAATCCGGTTAACGTCGTGCCCGTCAACAAACAAAGTACCGTCAGGAACGTTGTATGTACGGAGGAGCAAGTCCACAATGGTGGTTTTGCCCGAACCGGTCTTACCGATAAGACCGACGTTTTCCCCCGCTTTTATCTCAAAGCTGACGTCACGCAAAACGTCGTATTCACCGTCAGGGTAACGGAAGGTCAGGTGGGAAAACGTAATGTCACCTTTAATCTCGTCCACCTCGGTAAGGGCTTCACGGTCAAAAACGTCCACCTCAGCCTCAATCAATTCTGCAATTCTTTTAAGAGAAGCCGTTCCCCTGGAGCGCATGTCAATCAATTGCGAAACCGCAGTAATGGGCCAAACGATTGCGGTGAAATAGCCGATGAACTCCACAAGCTGACCCGCATTGAAAACGCCGCTGTGCACAAGGTAACCGCCGTAACCGAGAATGACGCAGACAACCGATTCCACAAAAAGAGTAACAGCGATGTTTAGGACGGTAGAAGCCTTGGTGAACTCCACGTTAGCATCCTCGTTTTCCTTGTTAAGCCTCTTGAATGCGGAAAGCTCTGCCGCTTCACGTACAAAAGCCTTTACAACCGCAATTCCGGAAAACGATTCCTGAGAAAAATCGGAAAGCGCAGAAAACGCTTCCTGTCTGGCTTCCCACTTGCGCCTCATGTACTTGCCCACAACGGAAGCCACAAAAACCAAAAGAAGCATTGGAATCAAAGAAAGAAGGGTCAGCAACCAGTTCATCCTTGCCATTTTGAAGATGGCCATGGCTCCGAGGAAGAGAGCGTCGCAGGTCATCATAACTCCCATTCCGAAGCAATCCTGAACCGTTTCCAAATCGTTGGTAAAAAGGGACATCAGATTACCGACCTTGTTAATCTGATAAAACTGTTGCGATAAATCCTTGCAATGGTCAAACATTCGGCTTCGCAAATCCGTTTCCACCTTGAGGGCGGCACCGAATAAACAGATACGCCAAGCAAAACGCCCCACGACCATGGAAACAATAACTCCGATCAAAGGCAAACAAACCCTGTCGAGTAAAAAATCTATGTCGAAGTCGTGCACCTTACCGCCCACAACCACAACTCCGTCGTTGATGCCGTTTACAACGGTGCGGTAAAATTCGGGCACCAAAAGCTGAATGTAATCCACCGCAAGAAGTGCGGCGATGCCCAAAAGCAGAGCCGGCAAAAACTTCAGATAGTAGCGGTTTATGTGTTTTCCAAACAGCAAACCAAACCCTCCCTTTCAAAAGGCTCAGAATCAACTCAAAGCCCAATTGATTATAATGCCGAAAAAGCAAATAATCAATACAATTTTTAATGTTTTTGCCCGAATCAATCAATTTTTGAAGGTTTCAGCGAACCTAAGCGTGCTTAGCCCCAAAGCACGGGTTTCAGCAGCCCCGAACTTACTAATCTGCCGATGACAAAAAGAGGCTGACGTAAGTTAAATCTTACGACAGCCTGACCGCTGACAACAGCACGGATGACAGAAAACCAACTTGCTGCTTTAAAACGTAAAAACCAACTTGTTTCTTTAAAATTGAAAAATCGGGGAAACCCCCGATTTTACTCAATTTACCGTATTTTTTTGTTTCCGGCCAAAGAATCAAGAAGCGCCTTGCAGCCCACGGAAACATCCCTGTACGTTTTCTCAAAATCTCGGGTGTACCAAGGGTCGGCAACGTCACCGCCGTTTTCCGTGTAGTCAAGAAGCTTGTGAATCTTCCCCTCGGGATCGCCGCCGAAAATGCGGTGCATGTTTCTGATGTTCGCACTGTCCATTCCGATAAATAAATCGTAATCCCCGTAATCGCTCTTTTTAAGCTGAACCGAAAGCTTCCCCTCGCAGGAAATGCCGTGTTTTTCAAGCTCGTCACGTGCGGGAGCGTAAACCGCACTCCCCTTCCCGTTCCAAACCGTCTCGTCGCTTGTAGCCGCAGACGAAACAAAAAACTCCCCGCTTCTCCCCTCGGTTTCCGCCATGTCCTTAAAAACAAATTCAGCCATCGGGCTGCGGCAAATGTTGCCATGACATACAAACATAATTCTGATCATTTTATCTCCACCTCAAAAAACTTAAATCTCTGTTTCAACAAACCCGTCGGGAATGACGGAATCTTCAGTTACGATGCAATCAATGGCATAAACCTCAACTCCCGCTTCACGGGCGGTCCTCAACGCTTCCCCGAATTGCGGATGAATCCGGTCGCAGGGCTTAAAGACCTTAGGGCCTTTCATCCCA
>JAFXKQ010000080.1 GCA_017531625.1 Clostridia bacterium
ATATCATCGCTTGCAGAGCGATATCATATCGAAGATATATCACCCGTTCCGCATAGGAACGGATATCATTGAAAAAGCGAACCTTTGTCGGTAGACAAAAGTTCGCTTTTTCATGGTGGGGACTACAGGGCTCGAACCTGTGACCCTCTGCTTGTAAGGCAGATGCTCTCCCAGCTGAGCTAAACCCCCGATTTTTACCACCGATTTCCCAACCGGCGAGTGCTATTATATCACGGGGTCAGGGCTTTGTCAATACCTTTTTTTGATTTTTTTGAAAAAGTTTTTTGCTTTGCTGCTGTTGTGTCACCTCCCCGTGTGTTGCCATGTCGCAGTTTTCAAATAAAGGCTTGTTTAGATAAAAAATTCTCGAATTTTGAAAAATTTGTGTAGACAGAACCCAAAAAATCTGTTATAATCTCTTACTGTAATAAAATGGGATGATAAGCGGCTTTTGTTTTTGTTAAAAAGGTTGCAAAGGCTTGCTGTATCCTTTTAAGTTTTGACAGCGGTGCCTGTTCCTGTGTTTCTTTTACGGGGAGTCGTTGAACCGCTGCTAACGGGGGTATTGTTATGAATGATTTGTTATTCAATGCCGCGGTTGAAGACGTTGTTGACCAGATACTCGTTGCTACCGATGAAATCGGTGCCGAGGCTGTTGAGTCGGTTACGGAAGCTACCGAGGTGGTTTCAGAGGAAGTCCGTGAAACAAGTACGGCTGTAAGCGCAGGCGAAACAGCTTTGTATTCCGGTATCGGATTCCTTATCGTGTTTGCGGTTCTTTTGGTACTTATGGCGTTTATCGGGATTATGTCCAGAGTTATGGGTACTGCAAAGAAGCCTAAAAAGATTGAAGCTCCTGCACCTGCTCCTGTTCAGGCTCCTAAGGCTGAGCCCGCAAAGGCAGAGGCGAAGGCTGAGGCTGCTTGCGACGGCGCTTGCGCTATGAAGGTAAAGCTTAACGGTAAGGAACACGCTGTAAGTGTTAAAGAGTGCGTTCCTCAGTTTACACTGACCCTTGACGGCAAGGCTCATGGCGTTGACGTTAAACTCATAGATGAGGAGGTAGATGCATAATGGATATTGGTGCAATTTTTTCAAATCTGTTTGAAGGCTCCGGTTTTGCAAATGTTACCGATGTCAGACAAATCATCATGATAGTTCTTGCGTGCGTTCTTCTTTATTTAGGTATTGCAAAGAAGTTTGAGCCGCTTCTTCTTGTCGGCATCGCATTTGGGATGCTTCTTTCCAATCTTCCTATTTCCGGTGTTTACCATCCCGAGTTTTGGGGTACTCAAATCGACCCTGCCACGGGTGAGCTTGCTAAAATAAGCTATTCCACCATTCTTAAAGAGGGCGGACTTGTTGACCTTCTTTACATAGGCGTTAAAATCGGTCTTTATCCTTCCCTTATTTTCATTGGCGTTGGCGCAATGACAGACTTCGGACCCATGATTGCAAACGCAAAGTGCATGCTTCTCGGCGCAGCTGCTCAGCTTGGCGTTTATGTCGCTTTCGCACTTGCTATCGCTCTTGGTTTTAACGGTCAGGAAGCTGCTTCCATCGGCATCATCGGCGGCGCAGACGGCCCTACGGCTATCTGGCTCACTAAGGAGCTTGCCCCCCACCTTTTGGCGCCCATCGCTATTGCGGCTTACTCCTACATGGCGCTTATTCCCTTGATACAGCCTCCCATTATGCGCGCTCTTACCACTAAGAAAGAGCGTGAAACAAAGATGGAGCAGATGAGAAGCGTTTCAAAGGCGGAAAAAATCATTTTCCCCGTTGCGGTTACAATCATTACCTGCTTGTTCCTTCCCTCCGTTGCTCCTCTGCTCGGCTGTCTTATGTTTGGCAACCTTCTTAAAGAGTGCGGCGTTACTGACCGTCTTTCCGACACGGCACAAAACGCTCTTATGAACATAGTTACGCTTTTCCTCGGCATCTCCGTTGGTGCTACCGCTTTCTACGACAGCTTCCTTACACTCAACACCATTAAGATCGTTTGCCTCGGTCTTCTCGCTTTCGCTATCTCCACAGCGGGCGGTGTTCTCCTCGGTAAGGTTATGTACAAGGTTACCGGCGGTAAGGTTAATCCCCTCATCGGTTCTGCGGGCGTTTCTGCGGTTCCTATGGCTGCGAGAGTTTCCCAGGTTGAGGGCGCTAAGGCAAATCCCTCTAACTTCCTCCTCATGCACGCTATGAGCGCTAACGTTTCCGGCGTTATCGGTTCTGCTGTTGCGGCAGGCTTCCTCATGGCAGTATTTGGATAAAAGTTGAATTTTTACCATTTTCATTAGTAAACCTTAATTTTATTGACTTTAACCGCTCGGTGCGGTATAATAAGTGTACATTATTAATAAAAGGAGAAAATCATGAAAAAACTGCTTGCATTGTTGCTTTGCTTTGTTATGCTATTCTCCGTTGTTGCCTGCGGCGACGGTACAACGGACGAGAGCAGTTCCACCGAAGACGTTTCCAACGAGACTTCTGAGGTTGTTTCCACAGATGAGTCCAGCCAGGACGAGTCTAAGGACAGCACTGTTCCCAACGAACAGTTTGACGAGAACGGCAAGTACATCCCCCTTAATTTCGAACACATGAAAATCATGAAGCTCACTCAGTGGGACGTTAGCGCCGGCGGTCTTTTCCTCATCGGCAGCAAGCCCATGAGAGAGAGAACTTTCAAGAAGCAAATGGAAAAGGTTATGGAAAACATTGCGGAAGCAGGTTATAACACCGTGCTTTTCCAGGTCCGTCCTTTTGCAGACAGTTTTTATGAATCTAAGTATTATCCCCTTTCCTACTTCGTAAGCGGTTCTTACTCCAATCAGGAGCCTCTCGCTTATGACTTCGTTGAGATTACCATTCAGGAAGCTCACAGACAGGGGCTTTCCATTCACGGTTGGTTCAACCCCATGCGTTGCATGACCAACTCCCAGCTCGAACAGATCCCCGGCGATTGGCCCATCAAGACTTGGTTCTCTGAAATGGGCAAGGGCGGCGAAATGACCGAGTACATGTTTGCAGGAACAGACGCAGGCGGTACAGCTCGTCTTTACCTCAACCCCGCTTATGAAGAAGTTAGAAACCTCATCATCAACGGCGTAAGAGAAATCTGCGACACTTACAAGGTTGACGGCATCTTCATGGACGACTACTTCTATCCCGAAGAAGTTAAGAGCAATCAGAAGATTGACAACCTCGCTTACAGAGCTCGTACAGACGGCAGTAAGAGCCGTGCTGAGTTCAGACGTAACAGCGTTAACCTCCTTGTTGCCGGCATCTATGCCACAGTTAAGGAAGCTGACGAAAGGCTTATTTACGGTATCTCCCCCAACGGTCACATCGAACACGCTTACCAGAACGAGTGCGCAGACATCTACACTTGGGTTTCCAACAAGGGCTACTGCGACATTATGTATCCTCAGTTCTACTATGGTATGATGCACGGTCAGTGCTCCATCGCAGCTCTTATGAAGGGTTGGGATGAAATCATGACCGAAGAGAGCATCAAACTCGTTCCCATCCTTACCGTAAATAAGGTTGGCCACTATGACCAGTGGGCTATTACCGATGTTGGCAGACACGAGTGGGAGAATTACACTGACATCGTGCTTGAAAGCCTTGTTTACCTCCTCATCAATGAGTACAGAACCATTGACGGTACAGGCTTCTTCAGCTATCAGTACTTCTGGAACAACGGTTCCATCGGCGAATTCAACGATGCACAGTACGCTAAGCTTGACACAGAGCTTGCAAACTTTGCATTCATTATGCACGATTACGACGAGCTTATCGGCAAGGACGTTGAAGCTCTCAAGGCTTACTTTACCGAACAGGGTAAGGATTTAGTTGCGATGGCAAGAGAATGGGATAGCAGACTCCTTGCTAACGGTTTCCTTGATTTGTTCCACTCCATTAAGTAATTTCAGATTTAGACCGGCTTGGCTTAGTCCAAGCCGGTCAAGTTGATGACAAACCTTGTCATCAACTTGGCAGATTGCTGAGAAAGAGTACAGACAAGACGAACCGAGGCGAGAACTGTACCAAGTTACTGTGAGCCGAGGTTCGTTTTGAACGAAAAAATAAGGTAAATGGCAG
>JAFXKQ010000081.1 GCA_017531625.1 Clostridia bacterium
AGTGATCTCCATGTCAACAAACGACCAATCAAACAGGGCACTCAGCACACAGAACGGAACAAGGCAAATTACGGTGCCCATGATGTTGAAGGCGAGGTGAACTACCGCAACCTTTTTTGCGTTACGGCTAACGCCGATGCTGGAAATCAAAGCGGTAACGCAGGTACCGATGTTTTGACCCATGATGATGGGGATTGCCGCGCCGTAAGTAAGTCCGCCCGAAATGGAGAACGCTTGCAAAATCGCAACGGAAGCCGCAGAACTCTGGATGATACCGGTAAAGATTGCGCCCACCGCAACTGCGAGCAAGGGATTTTTGAAGGCGGTGAGGACACTCCTGAACTCGGGCATTGCCGCCAGAGGCTCCATGGAGTCCGACATCACGTTCATACCGAACATCAAAACCGCAAAGCCAACCATTACTTCGCCTGCGCTCTTGATTTTCTCCCTCTTGCCTGCCATGATCATAATGATGCCCGCCAAGGCAAAGAGAGGTGCAAAATTAGCAGGTTTAAGCAACTTAAGCCAGAAAACATCGCTGTCGATCCCGGCAAGGCTCAAAATCCAGGCTGTAAGGGTCGTACCTATGTTGGAGCCCATCAACACGCCGATGGTCTGTCCAAACTCAAGGACGCCGGAATTAACCAATCCTACGAGCATTACCGTAACAGCCGATGACGACTGAACCGCAATGGTCATACCCGCACCGCAAAGCATTGCAACAAAGCGGTTACCCGTAAGCCTTGTCAAACTGCTGTGGAGCTTACCGTTAGTAGCTTTTTCAAGCCCACCGGACATAACTTTCATTCCGTAAAGGAAGAACGCAAGTCCGCCGAAAAGTGAGATAACAGAAAAAATGTCCATACAAGCTTCTCCTTATCACGACTTTGCACGAAGTATAAAAATTGTTTATACAATCCGTTTAATTATAACACAGCCTTTTTCAAAAATCACTATTTTTCTCTAAAAAACCTACAAAAAACGGCATTTTTGTCATTGTGCTACATTTTAACACCCTTAGATTAAAAAATTATAAAAAATACACACAAAAGCTGTTCTTTTAACGGCGAAGCACGGAAACTTCGGGAAAAGGAAAAGCAAAAATGCTGTTACCGTCGTTCGCTTCTTTGCGCCGAGGAAACCAACAGATGCAGAATGATACAAAAATGCCCAAGGAACCGTTTCGGTCTCTTGGGCAAAGTTTTTGCTGATTAAAGAATTTTGTTGATTTTAGCGTTTTCTGCTCTTAACGCTTTTTGTTTTTGAGACGTTTTTTGCTTTTGAAGCCTTTGAGCTTTCGGTTTTTATCCGAAAATCAGAGGCTGACACGCTCGATGAGGTCGAAGATGTAGTTCTTGTACGCATTTCTCTCTGCGATGAACTTCTTCATCTCGTAAAGGGTGGAGGGAGCTATTTTCTTGACCTGTTCGGGAGTAAGCTTACCCTTAAAGTAGTTATCAAGCTTTACGGCGTAGGTCATCTCAACGGAAACCACGTCAGTACCTCTCAGGCAGATAACGTCATTAGTGTCGCCGGTAAGCAAAGCGTTAACCGCTGCGCCGCCCATCTGGGTAGCGAGAACTCTGTCTCTGAGCGTGGGAGAACCGCCTCTTTGAATGTAGCCAAGTCTTGAAAATCTCGTTTCGATGTCGGTCTGCTCCTCAATGTACTTCACGAGCTCTTCGCCGTACTCCTTGCCCATGCCCTCGCAGATGATGATGATGAAGTTACGCTTGCCGTTCTTTCTGG
>JAFXKQ010000082.1 GCA_017531625.1 Clostridia bacterium
AAACGAGACCGTAAAGACATACACAGTTAAGTACAGCGAAATCAAGACGGAAGCAAACGATGGCAGCTTCGAAGTAAGCCTTGGCATCGCAGCAGACGAATTGAGAGACCTTGGCGCGATCGAAGTAAAGGCAAAGTATACAGCAGTAGTAAGTGAAGTAAGCAGTGTAGCCGTACAGGCATGGATGTACTTCGAAAAGAATGCAGAAGATGCAGTATGGACAAACGGCGAAGCACCGAAGAAGCTTGTAGCCCTTGGCGCAACGATCGCAGATAAGGTAGTAGGCGTAGAACAGCCTACAAGAGACGACTACAACTTCGTAGGGTACAAGGCAGACGCAGCAGGTACAGAAATCGCAGCAGATGCAGTGATGACCGTGGATGAATACACAGCATACGCAGCATGGAGAGAAGTATCTACTGAAGAGGTTGAGTACCGCTTTGAAGCTCCTAAGGATTGGTACATTGTAAACGAAGCTCTTGCGACTGATTATAAGTTGTTCAGAGTTTACGCAGATGGCACTGAAGACGAGATAGACCAGGCACTTTACTCCGTAGAAGCTATCCCCACCACGAACGATGCTTCTTATGAGGAATGCCTTGGCTGGCACAAGCTTGGTGTTGTATTCAATGACACAGCTTATGGCAACGTTTACGAGACATCCTTCGACGTATTTGTAATTCCTGACAAGCTGATCCTTGAAGAGGAAAGTCCTCTTGTAAGAAAGACAGCTGCTGACTTTGTAAGATACGGTGTTGTTGTTACCAATTACCTCGACTATGATTTGATTATGAATCTTGCTGAGGTTCAGAACTACATGACCGTAGAAGCAGAGTTCATCAACGAGTACTTCTTGAATCTTTACACCGCACCTGAAAGCATCGATGTTAACGTAAGAGTTGTTAACGCTAATGGTGCTGTGGTAACAAACCTCAGAACATACATCGGTACCGGTTACAGAGTACAGCTTGTAATCGAGGGCGAGGTTTATGATGAAGTTGAGCTTGTTGTTAAGGGTGACGTTGACGGCACCGGCCGTGTAAACGCAACGGATAAGAACATAGTTTCCGGTTACATTTCCAGAACCGCAACTCTTACCGGCATATACTTCATCGCTGCTGACACAAGAGAAGACATGAGAATCAACGCAACTGATAAGGATATGATTTCCAAACACATTGCAAGAGTTCATCAACTCTTTACAGCATGGAACGAAGCTACTCACGTTTACACCAGGGATTACTCAACAAGATTTCCCAACGCAGTCGTTTAATTGAAGCTTTTGGCTAGGTTAACTTCTGAAAAGGGGTTCTGAAACAAACAACAAAGCGGCACGGGTTTCCCGTGCCGCTTTTTGTGCTTAACTCGTGCTTAACTTGTGCTTAACTTGTGCTTGATTTGCGCTTAATTTGCCTTTGATTCTCTGTTGAGACGCTTTATTTTGTTTTAAGAGGCTTCGTTTTGTGTTAACCTTTTTATTTTAGGAGCGTTTTCTTAATAAGCAGAGCAGTAGAAAAAGAAAAATGCCGCTTTATGTTGCGTTCCCCAGGCTTAAAACTTTGGGGGCGAGGCAACAATGCGGCATTCTTTTATTTATTGTTTTGCGGACGAAATGTCGTCGGTCAACTTTTAGGTTGGTTTTTTGTGCTTCTTTTCTTTTGTCTTTCCGCCTTAATATCTGGGGAACACAGACTTTACTGCTTCGTAGAGGACTTTTCCCACCGGTTCACGGATAACAAGACTTGCCGCTGAATCCAAGGACGTTTCGTCAAAGTTGATTATTACCAACTTCTTGCCTTCGAAGTAATAGGGCAAGGCGGATGCGGGCATTACAGTAAGAGATGTTCCTGCTATAATAAGTGTATCCGCATCGGAAATGACATCTACTGCTTGTTTTACAGCTTCGTCGGGCAATTCCTCATCAAAGAGGGTAACATCGGGACGGACGAGTCCGCCACACGCTTTACACTTCGGAACGCCGTCACTTTCCACGATGTAGTCCATTTTATAATGTGCCGCGCAGTTTACGCAATAATTGGTTTGCGCTGTTCCGTGGAGTTCGATAACTCTTTTACTTCCTGCTATTTGATGCAAGCCGTCGATGTTTTGAGTAACCACGGCGCTCAGCTTCCCCGTCCTTTCAAGGATTGCAAGGGCTTTATGCGCACCGTTTGGGCGGGCGTTGGGGAAAAGCATTTTCTCTTTATAAAACTTATAAAACTCCTCGGGGTGGGATTTGAAAAATCTACCGCTGACAATGGTTTCGGGTTGAAGTGTTCCGAACTTTTCTTTGTAGATTCCCTTAGCGCCACGAAAGTCGGGGATTCCGCTTTCGGTGGAAACGCCTGCGCCTCCAAAAAAGACGATGCGTTCAGAGCGCCTTAAAATGTCCTCAAGCGCTTCATAGTTGCTCATAGGGTGTTGCTCCTTTTCTTCTTGTTTTGTCGGCAGTCAGGAGATTTTGCTTGCCTGGGGCTCTGACAGCCGTTTGCTTCGTTATCACGGGAGCAGTTGGTAATACTTCGGTAAAAATTCCGGTGGGAAAATCTCTTTTATTTTTTTAATCAAGGATTCCTTAGAAAAATTCTTATCAAGGAGTGGGTCCACAATGCTCATTTTGCTGACGTTTTTATGGCATCCGTGCGACTGTGCCAATTCCTCGGTGTAGTGCTCTACTTCATAAATCTTGAAGTTTCTAAAGCCTGTGTCATCGCTGTTTACAGAGCTTTCCTTTGTGTAGTGGCAGACTGTGGGGGTGATGAGCACGTTGCTGATGAAGGGGCGGCTTCCGTCTCCCAAATCCACTATGTCAAAGGACAGCATTGCGCCGAGTGCGTTTTTTCCGCCGTACATTCCCGAAACGAGGTTACCCAAGGAATAAACGAGGAAAGTTTTTCCGCTTCCGTCTGAACGCTCTACCCACTTAGCTTCCTGAATAACGTGGGGGTGCATTCCGACGATCACGTCTACGCCCAGGTCTACAAGGGTTTGGGCGGCGCTTCTTTGCTTGGAGGTGGGTGAATAGATGTCCTCGGTTCCCCAATGGACGGAGGCAATGATGAAGTCTGCTTTCTCCTTTGCGATGGCAACTTGCCGTTCCATAAGGTCTTCGCTGATAATGGGAAGATAGGTGGAAGCGCTAGATGAAAGGGAGATTCCGTTAGTGCCGTAAGTGTAGGCAAGGAGTGCGATTTTGATGCCGTTCTTTTCCACTACCACGATGTCGTCTATTGCCGATTTGTTCTCATAATAGCCGATGGTGGTTTGTCCACGTTCAGTAAAAAAGCGGTTACAGTTGATGAGGTACTCGTCATCATAGGAGTCCAACATGTGGTTATGTGCCAGGTTGTAGATGTCAAAACCAAGGTTGATGAGGGTTTCGCCCGCCGCTTCGGGTGAATTGAAGGTGGGGTAGCCGCTTATTTTGTTCTCGTTGCCGCCGATGAGGGTTTCCACATTAACGTAGGCTAAGTCCGCTGACGCAATGCGCTCCGCAATGTTTTCGTACATGGGTGCAAAATCGTAGTCCGCTGTTTGGAGCGCTTTGTAGTCAGGCTCAGTTCCCGCTTTTTCAGCCGCGGAACGGAGTGCGTTATAGTAGACAGAGGGGTGGATGATGTTATCGGGGCATGCGAGAAAACTCACTACTTTACGACCGTTCTCCTCGCTTGATTCCGTGGTTGAGCTTTCCGCTGCGGATTCCTCGCTCGGTTCTTCGTTAGAAGAAGGCTCTTCTTCCGAATCTTCGGCGGAGTCGGTCAAGGATTCCTCCGAAGTGTTGGCAGAGGAATCAGAGGTTGCCTCGGAAGTAGTTTCGGATGGCGTTTCGGGGGAAGAAACCTCGTCGGAGTTTTTGTTAAGTACCGTAATTGTCAAAATGCACGCCAAGAGGACACACACGGCAACGAAGGTTGAGATGATAATTTTTTTATCCATAAGTTTTCTCCTGTAATGGATTTACCCGTTTCCGGGCAGTTTTATCGGGGGGTGCTAAGGGGGAGTTCAGCGGAGGGCGCAAACGGAAGAAAAGGATTGTGCAAAAGATACTTTGCTGTCTTCCGTGAAGGCGGCAGACGCCTTTAAAACGTGGTGTTTCACGGCTTGTCCGCTTTTTATAAAAGCAAGGCGGCGGATGCCCGTTTGTGTGACGTGCTTCCACCGCCGTTAAATCCCTTTAAGAATTGAGGTTTAAACAGCTAAGACTTCCGCAAGGATTCCTTAGCCCACCAGCGCCGTTGAGTCGTCATCGCCTACCGTGATTTTGCTGATGTCAGCGCCTACGGCACGGAGCTTTTCCACGATTTTCTCATAACCGCGTTCTATGTGGTGGATGTCGCCCACAACCGTTGTACCCGATGCCGCAAGGCCTGCTATGACCATTGCCGCGCCTGCACGAAGGTCGACCGCCTTGACCTCTGCGCCTGTAAGTTGACCTTTGCCCTCCACGATTGCGATACGTTGGTCTACCTGGATTTCTGCGCCGAAGCAGGCAAGCTCCTTTGTGTACCTGAAGCGGCTTTCCCATACGCCTTCTTTAAGAGTGCTGGTCCCCTCTGCAAGACAGAGCAGAACGCACATCTGCGGGTTCATGTCCGTGGGGAAGCCGGGATAGGGCATTGTCTTTACATTAACCTTGGAAAGCGGACCGCTTCTTGCTACCACGATGCTGTCATCGTTTTCGATAACGTCCACGCCCATTTCCACAAGCTTTGCGGTAATGGATTCAAGGTGCTTGGGGATAACGTTTGTAACCGTTACGTTACCGCCTGCCGCCGCCGCAGCAACCATGTAGGTACCCGCTTCTATCATGTCGGGAATGATTGCGTAGGTAACACCTGAAAGGTGGGAAACGCCTTTGATATGTATAACGTTTGTACCCGCACCCGAAATGTTAGCTCCGCAAGCGTTGAGAAAGTTGGCAAGGTCTACGATGTGAGGCTCTTTAGCCGCGTTGTCGATAACCGTGTTTCCCTCTGCAAGAACTGCCGCGAGAATAATGTTGATTGTTGCGCCCACGGAAACCACGTCGAGGTAAACAGAATCACCGTGTAGTGCATTGTCTGTTTCCAACACAAGGTAACCGTTGTCGATGTTGGAACGTGCGCCAAGCGCTTCAAAGCCCTTGAGGTGCTGGTCAATCGGTCTGGAACCGAAATCGCAACCGCCGGGGAGGGCAACCTTTGAACGTCCGAATCTGCCAAGCTCTGCCCCTGCGATGTAATAAGAACCTCTCATGTTGCGAGCCATTTCATAAGGAGCACTTCCGCATACGATGTGGGAGGTATCGATCTCGACGGTTGTGTCGTCAAGCATTTTTACCTCCGCGCCCATCTCTTTGAGGATCTGCAGAGCTCCGGTAACGTCCTTTATGGGTGGCAAATTTTCTATAACGCACTTATCTGCCGCAAGGATCGTCCCGAACAGAATGGGTAACGCGGAATTTTTCATGCCGCTTATTCCAATGGAGCCGTAAAGCGGTCTCCCGCCGTTAATAACTATTTTATCCATCTCAGTAAAAAAACACCTTTCGGATAATTTGAGCCAAAACCTTTGCGTTTTCCGCTGGGGGATTGCGTCTGAAATGCAAGGTTTTGGGCACGCCGAAAACACGATGCTTGACCGGTTTCAAGGCTGTACCGTGTTTAAACGACGATTTCAGCCATTTTAATACTTTACTAAATACTATAATAGCATTTTTACAGAAAAAGTCAAGGGTAAAAAAGGGTTTTATGCCACTAACTTGAAAAAGAGTCACTTTCCGAACCGCAACAAACGGGGAGGCGGTTTTTTAAGCAGTGCCGTGGCGGCAAAGAAATCATAACCTTGTTACTCCGTGCTTGGTTTAAAGTTTTTTCGCTTTTCCGTTAGTGTGACATATTTGTATTATATGCGCCTTTTTTCCCTATTGACAAAGGCAGGGATTTGGGGCATAATACTAAAAGAAATTCAGTTGTCACAGGCTCGGATCGAGTTTTTTCTGGAGAGCGAGAGGAGCTTTTTGGGAGTTCTTTTGAAAAGACGGTTTAGCCGTTAGGCATTCCCGATTTTTAGCTGCTACGCAGAGCAAGGGCTGTTTTTCTGCGTTAAACGTAATTAAGCCCGCTATGGGCGCCACATAGATTTAATGAAATTTTACTTAATTATTTGAAAAAGGAGGGTGCAAATGCGTCCCCCTCTGTCGCAGTATGCCCGAATTTTGGATTTTATCCGAAAGACGGCGTTTCGTTGTTCGTTTTTTGTGTTTCTGTGATTTTGGGGACGGCAGTTGGGGCGGCAGGATGCACGGCATTTATGGCAAAAACAAAAACATCTAAGCTTAAAATAATTCCTTTGGGCGGCGTTGACGGAATCGGTAAAAACATGACGGTCTTCGAGTACGAAGACGACATGTTTGCCATTGACTGCGGCGTGTCCTTTCCTGAGGGTGACATGCTCGGGGTCGACTTGGTTATTCCCGACTTTTCATACATTGAAGCTAACAGCGAAAAATTCAGAGGACTTGTGCTGACCCACGGGCACGAGGATCACATTGGTGCGGTACCGTACTTTCTCAAGGCGGTCAACGCTCCCGTTTACGGCACAAGACTTACCCTTGGAATTCTTGAAAACAAGCTCTTGGAACACGGACTTGTAAGGTCCAGCGAGCTTTACGAAGTGAGCGCAGGCCAGAGCTTTAAGCTTGGTTGCTTTACCGTTGAGTTTATCAGAGTTAACCACTCCATTCCCGATGCTGTGGCGGTTGCCGTTCACACCCCCAGGGGAATCGTGGTTCACACGGGGGACTTTAAGGTTGACTACACCCCAATCAGCGGTGAGCCCATTGATTTGCTCCGTTTTGCAGAGCTTGGTAAAAAAGGCGTAAAGCTTCTGCTTTGTGAGTCCACAAACGTGGAGCGCAGCGGTTACACCCCCTCAGAACGGGTGGTTGGTGCTTCTTTTGACCGCATTTTTTTCAATCTGGATAAGCGGGTGGTCATTGCAACCTTCTCCTCAAACGTACACAGAATTCAGCAGATTATTGACGCTTCCGTTAAGTACGGACGGAAGGTTGCCGTAACGGGCAGGAGCATGATTAACGTTATCAGCGCCGCTGAGAGGTTGGGCTACATGAAGATTCCGGAGGGCACGCTGATAGAGCTTTCGGATTTGAACCGCTACAACCCATCACAGATCACTCTCATCACAACGGGCAGTCAGGGCGAGCCCATGAGCGCTCTTTACAGAATGGCGTTGGGTGAACACAGCTCTGTTTCGTTGGGGAGCAACGATTTGGTTATTCTTTCATCTTCGCCCATCCCCGGCAACGAAAAGCTTATTGCCAAGGTTACAAACGAGCTTTTGAAACGTGGGGTTGAGCTGATAAACGACATTCTTGCCGACGTTCATGTTTCGGGTCACGCTTGCGAAGAAGAGTTGAAACTTATGCACGCTCTCACAAAGCCGGATTTCTTTATGCCCATCCATGGGGAGTACAAGCATTTAAAACGTCATGCGGACTTGGCCAAATACCTCGGGATGGACGAAAAACGCATTTCGGTTCCGGAAAACGGCAAGGTTTACGAGCTGGATAATAAAAAACTCTGCGTGTCCGGCACAGTTCCCGCAGACCCTGTTTTTGTGGACGGCTACGGTGTCGGTGAAATCGGGTCGGTGGTTCTCAAAGAAAGAAAACACCTGTCCGAGGACGGAATGCTCATGGTGGTTGCGGCTCTTGACATGGAAATCGGCACACTCCTTTCCAAAATTGAGGTCATTTCAAGGGGCTTTGTTTACATGAAGGACTCGGAAAGCCTCATTGAAGAAGTTCGAACTCTTGCGGCAAGGACGGTGGACGAATGCTTTGAAAAGGGCGTCATGGATTTGAACACCGTAAGAAGCAAGGTTAAGGAAGCTGTCAGCTCGAAGCTTTATTCAAGAACTAAGAAGCGTCCTATGGTTATGCCGATTTTGTTGGACATCGGTTTGTAGTAAAGGGCGTTGATTTCGGTTTCCGGTTTGAGCAAAAGTCAATAAGGAGAAAATCTTATGACTGACAAAAAAACGGTTTTGATAACGGGCGGTGCCAAGGGCATCGGTGCGGCTTGCGCTGTCGCTTTCGCTGAAAAAGGGTACAAGGTAGCGGTTAATTACCGTTCCAGCGAAACACAGGCAAAGGAGCTTGAAAAGAAATACGAAAACATTAAAATCTTTAAGGCGGACGTCAGCGACGGCGCACAGGTTGAAGAGCTTTTCGCTCAGGTTAGCAAAAGCTTTGGCGGTGTTGACGTGCTGGTAAACAATGCGGGAGTTCCGCTTTTCGGTTTGTTCCAGTGCGTGGAACAGGCGGCGGCAGAAAAAATGTACGCCACAAACCTTTTCGGCACCCTTAACTGTTCCCGCAAGGCTCTGCCTTTTATGATTGAAAA
>JAFXKQ010000083.1 GCA_017531625.1 Clostridia bacterium
CTGCCATTTACCTTATTTTTTCGTTCAAAACGAACCTCGGCTCACAGTAACTTGGTACAGTTCTCGCCTCGGTTCGTCTTGTCTGTACTCTTTCTCAGCAATCTGCCAAGTTGATGACAAGGTTTGTCATCAACTTGACCGCAGAGAAAACTCTGCGGTTTCTTTTGATTAATTGGCGATTGTTTGTTTTTGTATGTTGCAAATTAAAACCGCAGTCTTTCAAACTGCGGTTTTGCTTTGTAGTTATGATTTTTTAGCTCAGCTTTGAAGACGCTTCGTAAAGGGTTTTGTACGCTCCGTTTTCGATGTTCAAAAGCTCATCGTGGGTTCCGTACTCCTTTACCTCGCCTTCGTCAATTACTGCAATGCTGTCAGCATGGCGGATTGTAGAGAGTCTGTGGGCTACCACGATGGTGGTTCTGCCTGCGCATAGCTCGTTCAGGGATTCCTGTATAAGAAACTCTGTGGCGTTGTCAAGTGCGCTTGTCGCTTCGTCAAGGACGAGAATTTTCGGGTTCTTGAGGAAGACTCTTGCTATGGAAATCCTTTGCTTTTGACCGCCCGAAAGCTTTACGCCTCGCTCGCCTACCTCTGTATCAAGCCCGTTTTCCAAGCCGTTCACAAAGTCGGTGAGTCTTGCGCGTCTTACGGCTTCTGCCAGCTCCGTTTCCGTAGCCTCGGGGTTACCGCACATAATGTTGTCTCTTATCGTGCCGTCAAAAAGGAAAACGTCCTGCTGTACTATGCCGATCGTGCGTCTTAGCGAAGAGAAGGTGAACTCGTCGGTCGGAATTACGTCAATGAGGATTTCACCGCTGTGCTGTGTATAAAATCTGGGAAGCAGATGACAAATGGTGGATTTTCCGCCGCCGCTTGCGCCTACGAGAGCCAAGGTTTTACCCGCCTCAACCGTCAGATTTACGTTTTTGAGTACCTCTCCGCCTTTTTCGTAGGCGAAGTTTATGTTCCGCAGTTCTATTTTACCTTTTTCTACCGTGATGTCCTTTGCGGTGGGGCTTTCTGTTTCTATGGGTTCGTCAAGAATCTCAGTAAAGCGTTTAAAGCCCGTCATTCCGTTTTGGTACTGCTCAATAAAGCCCACAAGTGAACGGATGGGAGTTACAAAAAGGTTTACAAACAGCATAAATGTAAAGAAGTCGGTGAGGGTAATTACTTCGTAGTATGTAAACAGTCCACCACCCAAGAGGACCGCAAAATTAAGTAAGCTGATGATGTAAACCGTTCCCGCCGAGAACTGCCCCATCGCTTTGTAGGCGTGCTTACGTGCCACGACAAAACGTGCGTTGCCGTTTTCGAACTTTGCACTTTCCGACTTTTCCATGTCGAAAGCTTTGGAAACACGGATGCCTGTTATGCTGTTTTCGGCAGTGGCGTTGATTTCACCCACACGTTTTCTGGTTTCGAGGAATGCGTCATGCATGCGCTTACGCATTTTTGCAGAGAACCAGACGAGTACGGGGATAAACGCAAAGATGATTAAGGTGAGTTGCCAGTTTATTGAAAGAAGATAGAAAAACGAGCCGATGAGCAACACCAACGAGAGGAGCAAGTCCTCAGGACCGTGGTGAGCCAATTCGGAGATTTCCATAAGGTCGTTAACCATTCGGGAGAGCAAAACTCCGGTTGCGTGGTCGTCGTAGTAAGAAAACGGAAGCTTTTGCAGGTGGTTGAACATGTCACGCCTCATGTCCGCTTGCATACGTACTCCCACTAAATGGCCGTAGTAGTTGACGAAATAGAGCAAGAACAGCTTTACCGTGTAAACAAGAAACAGAGCAACGCCGTAGACGATGATGAGCTTCATGTTTTTGTTTGGGATGTGGTCGTTGAGGATTGCCCTTGTAATAACGGGGTAAAAGCAATCAAGCACGGCTATAAAGAACGCCGCAACCATGTCCCAGAAGAAAAGCGTTTTGTGTGGGCGGTAATAACGTAAAAAGCGTTTTAGCATTTTAAACCTCCTGCTTCAGTTACAAAAAGCACGGGCGGCGAACCATCGCAGCCCGTGCAGAATGCGCAGAGTAAAGCTCACAGCGGAGTCGCAATAAGAGCTTTAAATCAAGTCTCTTTCCCGAGTTCTCAATCCTTCACGAACTTGTCAAGTTTTTTCAAGCCCTTTGTGACCAAGGAGCAAAAAACGTAGACAGCGATAAAAATGAAAGTAGCGGCAAAAATCATTCCCGCCTCTTTGATTTTACCCGTGAAGCCGAACACGAAAACCACCATCAATGCGTAGTTGAGCAAGATGTGGATGGTACGTGTTGCTGCCGATGGGAGCTTCTTCAACTCAAAAACGAGGAAGGAAGCGCCCACGCAGAGGGAGTAGAGGAAATAAATGACCGTGTTTTCGTAATGTAAAAAGTTGTTGTCTGTGTTTGTAAACACCACGGACCTTATGATGTTGAAGAACAAAATCAAGCAAGTAAAGGTCAAAGTGGCATAAAAGAAACAATCTTTAATCTTTTTCATCTTTTAAATAAAAAGTCGTTAATTTCGGCTTCTTTCCGTGGCTTAGTGCTCGGAAGTGATGTACTTTTTGAGACCTTCGGGGAGCTGGTCAATGGGATAGGACACGGTGATGAAGCATTCAACGCCAATCTTTTCTGTGATGGCATCAAGCTTGTAAATAAACTTTTCAAAAGCTTCCACGTCTTCACCGCAAATCTGGAGTGCGCTGTCAACAAAAACTTCGGTAACGTCGTAGTTGCCGGAGAGAATGCCGCAAACGAAGCCGTAGAGGGTCTCAGCGTCCTTTATATCGTAATCCTTTGCGTCGATCAGGCGGACTGCAGAGCGGATGTGGTAAGTAAGTTTTCTGCCGTATTCAATGCAAACAACGGCACCCTTGGAAATTTTAGCCGCTGCATGAACTTCGTCAACCAACCACTTGGTTTTGCCTGTGCCTTTAACGCCTACGATAAGTTTAATCATTTCAAATTACCTTCCTTTTCGCCCCTGCGACCTATTTCGGGGGCAGATTATAAAATGTTGAGAAAATTCTTTTTAAATAAGAGGTTTGTCAAAAGCAGATGGGTTTTGACAAATCAATGGCCGAGCTCGCTGAGCTTTTTGTCAAGCTCTTCTCTGAGCTCAGAGTAACCGTCTTTGCCGAGGAGTGCAAACATATTGCGCTTGTACGCCTCAACGCCCGGCTGGTCAAAGGGGTTAACGCCAAGCATGTAACCCGAAACCGCAACAGCCAGGAAGAAGAAATAAATCAGTTCTCCCAGATTACGTTCGTCACGCTTGTCGTACTCGATAACCAAGTTGGGCACTCCGCCGTCTGTGTGCGCCAAGAGGGTGCCCATAAGGGCTTTACTGTTGACGGACGAAAGTTTCTTCCCTGCGAGGAACCCAAGTCCGTCAATGTCAACGGCGTTTGGGGGAACGTACAGCTCATTTTTAACCTCTGTCTGCTTAACCACGGTTTCAAAGAGGCAACGCTTGCCGTCCTGAATGTACTGACCGAGGGAGTGAAGGTCAGTAGAAAAGGTCACGGCCGCCGGGAAGATCCCCTTGCCGCCTTTGCCTTCGCTTTCGCCGAAAAGTTGCTTCCACCATTCAGCCATGGAGCGGAATGACGGTTCGTAACTGACGAGAATCTCAATAAACTTTTCCTGCGAGTAAAAGACGTTCCTTAAAACGGCGTACCTGTACGCTTCGTTATCTATGCCTTGGGCCTCCATGCGTCGCTTCATGTCGGCGGCACCCGCCAAAATCTCGTCAATGTCTGCGCCGCAGACTGCGATGGGGAGAAGCCCTACCGCCGTGAGAACAGAAAATCTGCCGCCTACGTCGTCGGGAATGACAAAGGTCTTGAGCCTTTCCCTGTCAGCAAAGTTTTTAAGAGCGCCTTTTTTGCAGTCCGTAGTTACAAAGATACGTTCTTTAATCTCCGCATCCGTGTACTTTTGGAGCATAAGATGACGGACAAATCTGAATGCGATGGCACTTTCCGTAGTGGAACCGGATTTTGAAATCACGTTAACGGAAATGTCTTTACCTTCGCAGAGAGAAACGATGTCGGCAAAGTCGTCAGGACTGAAAGAGTTGCCTACAAAGTAAATCTCCGGCGTGTCCTTCTTCATGGCGTTGTAATGCTGAGATTTCAAAAACTCAATTGCCGCACGTGCGCCCAGATAAGAGCCACCGATGCCGATAACCAGAAGAATGTCGCTGTCTTTCTGAATCTTAGCGGCTACTCTCTTTATCTCTTCAAGTTCTTCTTTGTCATAATCAAAAGGAAGTCCGTACCAACCTTTGTACTCGTTAACGTCGCTTTCCGCCCTCAGCTTTGCATCCGCGGGAACCAAAAGCTCTTTAACACGGGAGTACTCTTCGTCGGAATAAAAACCTTTTGCGTATTTATCTAAAAACCTAACTGCCATATTTTCGCCGTTCCTTTACCTTGAAATGTTGTGCTTCTTAAGCCATAAAAGAGGAAAAAGCGCAAATAGAAGAAACCTTTTTTCCAAGCGGGCACAAAAACCCGATATTATTATGTATCATTATATCTGCAAAATTTTGATTTGTCAACAGTTCTAAATGAAAGAGGCGATTTTTTCCCAGATTTTGCCTAAGAGGGAAGCGAAGGTGATGGGCTTTGCTTCCGTTTTGCAGACGATGGGGACGGAGGCGATTTCCGAGTCTCCGATTACGAAGGAAACTCTTCCCACCTCGTCTCCAACGGAAAGGGGCGCTTTAAGGTTTTCGGGGAGGGTGATTTTCTTTTCGATGGTTCCCGCTCCTTTTTCTGCCAAGAGTGAGGGCGCTGTGTACTCAATTTCCACGGTGGAAACCGTCGCTCCTTTTACGGAAAGGGGTTGCAACGGTTCGCTTTCGGGAACGATTACCCTGTAATTTGCAAAACCGAAATCAAGCATTTTCTTGGCCGCCGCAAAACGGTCATCGGAACTGGTTCCGCCGAGAACTACGGCTATCAACTGCATTCCGTCACGTAGAGCTGTGCCCGAAAGGCAGTACATTGCGTCTGTGGTGAAGCCGGTTTTCATTCCGTTTGCACCGTTGTAAAAACGGATGAGCTTGTTGGTGTTGGAAAGTCCGAAAGCGCCGTTTCGGATGGTGTCCATCCAGATGGTGGTGTAATTGAAAACCACTTCATGCTTTAAAAGCTCTCGTGTCATTAAAGCTACGTCAAGAGCGCTTGAGTAATGCCCCTCTGTGTCCAGCCCCGTGGTGTTGACAAAAGAGGTGTTTTTCATTCCAAGGGCGGCGGCACGGTCGTTCATTGCATTGATGAAGCTCTCCTCGCTGCCGTAAATGTGCTCTGCCAAAGCAACCGAAGCGTCGTTTGCCGAAACTACGATGAGGCATTTCAAAAGCTCGTCAACACTCATTTGTTCACCCGGTTCCAGATAGACCTGAGAACCGCCCATGGAGGAGGCGTACTCGCTTACGCTCACCGTGTCGGAAAGCGCGATTTTGCCCGAATCTATTGCTTCGCAAATCAAAAGAGTTACCATTATCTTCGTAACGGAGGCGATGGGTAATTTTTCGTTTTCGTTGTTGGCGTGGAGAATTTTGCCCGTGGAGGCTTCCATAAGCAGGGTAGCTTTTGCCTTGAAATCTCCGCTGAGGGTGGCGGTTTCCGCAGAATCCGCCATGTCTTTTTCTGCCCAGCTTTGAAGTACCTCGTATTCCACGGGGTAAATGCCTTTTGTTTCTGTGGCGTAGCTGTGGATTCCCAAGGAGAGGGAAAGGGTGAGAACCGCAAAAAGTGCAATAAATCTTTTCATTTCGATTACTCCTAAGTCTTTTTAGTAAAGCTTATGAGTCTTTAAATCCGGTTATTCCCTTTTTAATTCCAAATTCATCAAAGCGGTAGAATCGTCTAAATCAAAAACTTAAAACAAAGAAGGCGTCTGAAACAGGGTTGAACCCAGTACAGCGCCTTCAATTGAAAACTTAAATCAAACTCTTAATGCTTTGATTGAAATTAAAATTTGTTTACTTGTTCTGCGGACCTCAGACGTTCAAGAAGCGTGGTGTTCCGTTTTTGCTTCTTGTCGTTCTCAACCATGCGTGCCACACCGTAAGGGAGTCCCGTTCCGATGAAAATGCGCTTCGCCCTCGTTACTGCGGTGTAAAGCAGATTTCTGGTCATAAGCATTGGCGGGCAATCGTAAATCGGCATTATCACAAAGGGGTATTCACTGCCTTGGCTTTTGTGTACCGTGATGGCGTAAGCGTGCTCTAAGTCCTCAAAAAGGGAGTAGTCGTACTCTGCGTAACGCTCGTCGAAACGGATGTGGGCGATTTGCTTCTTGTTGTCCAGTTTTACGATGATTCCAATGTCGCCGTTAAAAATTCCGCTTCCCTGTTTTCCGTCTCCGGTCCATTCAATGTCGTAGTTGTTCCGTGTCTGCATAACCTTGTCGCCTTCACGGAAAACGATGCTTCCAAAGCTCTTTTCCTTCTTTCCGTTCCCGGGAGGGTTGAGGGCTTGTTGGAGAACCACGTTCAGCTTGGCTGTGCCCAATGTGCCTTTTCGTGTAGGGGTGATGACTTGAATGTCATCTAAGGGGTTAATGTTGTAGCTTTTCGGCAGCCTTGTCTCGCAAAGTGACGAAACGAGGCTTGTTATTTCGTCGGGAGCATTGCGCTGTAAAAAGAAAAAGTCACCGTTCTTTTCATCGAGCTTCGGAAGCTCTCCGCCGTTGATTTTGTGTGCGTTAACTACGATAAGGCTTTCTTTTGCCTGGCGGAAAATTTCGTCAAGCTTGATAACTCTGAGCCTTCCGCTTTCGATTACGTCCGTCAGCACATCACCTGCGCCCACGGGTGGCAGTTGGTCTGCGTCTCCGATTAGAATTAAGTAAGAGCCGTGGCGCACTGCTCTAAGCAGACTTTCCATAAGAAGCACGTCCACCATGCTTACCTCGTCTACGATGATGGCGTTGTAAGGCAAGGGGGCGCTTTCGTCACGGGAGAAACAAAGGTTTCCTTTGCTGTCATAACGGGTTTCAAGCAGACGGTGAATGGTTTTTGCCTCGCTGCCCGAAGCCTCGCTCATTCGTTTAGCCGCGCGGCCCGTGGGGGCGCAGAGCATAAAGCTTATGCCCGAGGCAACAAAAATGTTGAGGATAGCTTTGATAACCGTTGTCTTGCCCGTTCCGGGACCGCCCGTGATGACGGTTACGCCCTCGGAAACTGCGTGCTTAATGGCGTTTTTCTGCTTGGGTGCGTACTCGATGTCATACTTCGCTTCAAGAAAAGAAATCTGCTCGTCAAGTCCTGCGATTCTGAAAGGAATCTCGCTGGCAGAAAGGGAAAGAAGCTTTTCCGCCACGTACTTTTCCGCTTTGGAAAAAAGAGTCAGAGCAACTTTTTCGCCCGTCACCGTGATTTGTTTCAATTCTTCAAGTGAGTTCAAGGTACGGTCAATAAGGGCTTCGCTCACTTGAAGCCTCAGGGCGGCTTCTTCCACCAGTACAGACCGTTCAAGGTAGCAATGCCCTGCCTTGTAGGCGGCGGTCATAAGAAAGCTCTTTATGCCGTTTTTTAGGCGTTCGGGGTTGTCCGTTTCCACTCCGAGAGAAAGTGCGACCGAGTCGACTTTCTCAAACCCGATTCCTTGGATGTCATCGCAAAGAACGTAAGGGTTTTGTTTAATGATGTCAACAGCGGCCGCACCGTATTTCTTATAAATTTTTAAGGACGTGGCCGCACCGAAGTATTCACCGCAGAAAAGCATAACCGTTCGCATTCCGAACTTGGCACGGAAATCTTCTCCTGCCGCCGCCGCACGCTTTTGCGTCATGCCCTTTATGTCTGCGAGCCATTCGGGGTTGTTTTCGAGGACGTCAAAGCTGTCCTCGCCGTAACGCTCAACAATGCGTCTTGCGGTTACGGGACCGATGCCCTTGATAAAGCCCGATGCAAGAAATCTGCAAATGGATTCCGTATCGGAGGGGAGCTTCTTTTCAAAGGAATCAACTTTGAATTGAAGCCCAAAAACTTCGTGGTTTACCCAGGAGCCTCGAGCTGTGATGATCTCGCCCTCAGCCAAAAGAGGCATTATGCCCACAAGCGTAACGGGTTTTCCGTCGTAATCAATCACACAAACCGTGTAACCGTTGTCTTCGTTTGTAAAAACTATCTCTTCGACAGAACCCGAAAGCTCAAGCATTTCCATTGTAAACCTACTCTAAAAAAGAACTGAATTACTTACAAGCCTTAGCCTTGATTGCCTCAGCCATGTCTGTCTCTTCCCACTTAACGCCCAATTCTTCACGTCCGAAGTGACCGTAAGCTGCGAGCTTCTGGTAAATGGGAGCTCTGAGACCGAGTTTTTCGATGATTGCGGCGGGACGGAGGTCAAACACTTCGTTAACGATTTCCGCAAGGCGTTCGTCGCTTACAACGGAGCAAGTACCCTTGGTGTCAACGAGGACGGAGAGGGGCTTTGCAACGCCGATGGCGTAGGCGATCTGAACCTCGCAAGCCTTTGCGATGCCGGAAGCTACTACGTTTTTAGCAACGTATCTTGCCATGTAAGCCGCACTGCGGTCAACCTTTGTGGGGTCTTTTCCGGAGAAAGCGCCGCCGCCGTGGCTTGCGTAACCGCCGTAGGTATCAACGATGATTTTTCTGCCTGTAAGTCCGCTGTCGCCGTTAGGACCGCCGATAACGAAACGTCCCGTGGGATTAACGTAAATCTTGGTGTTGTCGTCAATAAGATTTGCGGGGATGGTGGGCTTGATAACATTTTCTATGATGTCTGCACGAATCTGTTCAAGGGTGACCTTATCATCGTGCTGAGAGGAAACAACGATTGCATCAATGCGGACAACCTGACCGTCATTGTACTCAACTGTGACCTGTGTCTTACCGTCTGCACGGAGGTAAGGGAGGGTACCGTTCTTTCTCACCTCGGTGAGTCTCTTAGCCAACTTGTGAGAGAGGGCGATGGGAAGGGGCATAAGCTCTTTGGTTTCGTCACATGCAAAGCCGAAAACCATGCCCTGGTCGCCTGCGCCTGTGTCGTATTTATCTTCAAGAGTGCCCGCTTTTGCTTCGAGAGCCTTGTCAACGCCAAGAGCAATGTCAGCAGACTGTTCGTCAAGAGCTACGATAACGCCGCAGGTGTTGCAGTCAAAGCCCTTTTCGGATGCGTCGTAACCGATTTCCTTAATGGTGTTTCTTACGATGCTCTGAATGTCAACGTAAGCACTTGTGGTAATTTCCCCCATAACGAGAACTAAACCTGTGGTACAAGCGGTCTCGCAGGCAACTCTCGCGTTTTTGTCCTGGGCGAGAATGGCATCAAGAACGCCGTCGGAGATCTGGTCGCAAATTTTATCGGGGTGTCCTTCCGTTACCGATTCGGAAGTAAAGAATCTTTTGCTCATGGTGTTTAACCTCCTAAAAGTTTTTGTCAAAGGAATTAAAGCAATTTAAACAAGTAATTTATGTGAATTAAGCTTTAGAGCCAATCCTTTCGCCGTACTTAACGATGGTTTCCACGTTCTTTGCGGAATTTCTGATGATGTCGCTGTCAATGAGGGCGGCATCCTTTTTAAGCAACAGAACCACGGTGGAACCGCCGAACTCAAACATTCCCTTTTCTTCGCCGCGTTTGAAGCTGTGCTCTTCGTGGAAATTCTTGATTCTGCCCACCATAAGAGCGCCGACTTCCACCTGGACCGCCTCGCCGAAATGCTTGGTTTGCATCACGGTGTACTCTCTTGAATTGCGTTTATAAATGTTGCAATGGTCAAGAACAATGGGGTTGACCGTGTGGAGAACTCCGCGAAGGTAGGTGTTTTTACCTTTTTCGCCGTCATCAAAGTAACAGTACCTGTGGTAATCGTCCACCGCAAGTCTGAAAATGAGGCATTTACCGCCGTAGAACTCTTTTGCGATGGGGTCGCCTCCAAGTAAATCCTCTACGGTGTAAGAGGAATCCTTGATGGTGAAGGTGCTGCCCTCGTTTATGTCATAAACCGAAAGCTTTGAGTCGCATGGGCTGATGAGAGCCGTAGGGGTGTAATCAATGTCACGTGCGCCCTGCTTGAGCTTGCGGGTGAAGAACTCGTTGTAGGATCTGAAATTTGTCTTTTCCAGTTGGTCTGCTACAATTCTGCGCTTTTTCATTGCGCTTTTGGCGGCAAACTTCGAAAGCCGGCTGTCCAAAAACTTGCCTGCGGTCTTGGAAACCAAAGGGCGTGTTAAAACTTTAAGAACCACACGGCCCGAGGTGGTTTTGTAGAGAAAACGCAAAGTTTTTTCCTGTTTGTTGCCGACAATGATGTATTCGCCGTTCCTGTCTTTTAAAAGTAAAGCCATAAGCTCTTACCGTTCCTTCGTTTTTCGAATGAGTCGAATGTGGTTGATGAAAACCACAAGTCCCGTCAGGGCAACGCAGAAGTAGTAGGAGATGCCCCTTGTAAAGAGAAGTGCGGGTGCCATGTAGTCCTCTGTGTAGATGGTGGTGTAAATAACCACAAAAGCCAGTTCGGAAGCACCTACTCCGCCGGGGGTAGGAAGGCAATCCACAGCGAGAGAGAGGATAACCTGACAAATGATTATTTCAAAAAGTCCGTGGCCCGTAAGCCCAAAGCTTTTGTAGGCTAGATAGGAAATTGCAAAAACGGAGCTTCTTTGCAAGAAAACCGTCACAAGGACCTTTAATGCCGTGCCTTTGCTTTTTTTCATTAAAGAAGCAGAGTGCTTGTAGTCCTCAATTGCCGTAAGAAGCTTTCTCTCTTTTTCCTCAACGTTTTTCACTAAATGCAACCTGCTCCCCACGTGAATCAGCCGGTCCACCGCCTTGTAGACCACCGACTTGGAAAAGATGCAAAGCAAGCACAATCCGAGGATCACCGCCGTTACGGTAAATCCCAAAAAAAATCCTGCTGTCAGAACGGGAGAGGTGTGGAAAACGATTTCGGGAGCGACAACAAATGCAACAAGTCCGTAAACTATGAGAACGATTTTATAAAAAACCGTGTGCATAAGAATCGCTACGGATGCCTGTGCCACGGGAATGCCGTCCTTCAACATGTAGTAGCCTACAAAGGGTTGACCGCCCGCTGCGGAAGGCGTAATTGCGGAAAAATAAAAATCCGTACAACCGTAGACAAACCCCTTTACCAAGGAGAGCTTTTCGCCGATGAGCTTCAGAAGAATTCTCACAGCAAGACCGTAAAACCCAAGAAACAAAAAAACCAAAACCACCGCACCAACAAAGTAGAGCGGGTCTATTTCCAAAAGAAAGCCGACGGTTTCCTTAAAGTCGTACTCCCTCACAAAGAGGTACACGGTCATCGCAATAAGCGCCGAAAGAATCAAGAGGTTCAGAATCCAGCGTTTAGTCGATTTTTTCATCTAATCTTCTTTCCGTAATTTATTTGCAAATCAAGATAAAGTATAAAAAACTTATAACCTAATCAGTATACCCTATACTTATGGTTTTGTCAAGCATTTTAGAGCCGTGTATAGCTACAAAAAGCGTAATAAAAAGCGGCTTGTTTTGGTGTGAAAATGCTGACGGTAATTAAAAGCAAATCCCCTCAAAAACCAAGGCTTGAGGGGATAAAGCAAGAGGTCGAAACTTAAAGGCCGTTTTCTCCGATGAGGGAGAAAAACTCTTCTTCGCTGATGATCGGGATTCCCAGTGCGGTTGCCTTTGCGAGCTTGCTGCCTGCATCTGCGCCGCAAAGCAACAAATTTGTCTTTTTGGAAACGGAAGACGCCGCTTTTCCGCCGTGGAGACGGATAAGTTCCTCCGCTTCGTCTCGTTTAAGAGTTGGCAGAGTGCCTGTTACAACCACCGTTTTTCCGTCAAGAGCGTTGCTTCTTTTTGTTGCTGTAGCTGTGGTTTGAAGCCCTGCCTCTTTAAGGCGTTCAACCAGAATTCGGTTGTGCTCCACGGAAAAATAGCTCTTTAACGTCTCGGCGCTCACAGCTCCAATGTCGTCGATTAAGGTCAATTCCTCCACAGAGGCATCCATCAAGGAATCAAGAGAGCCGAAATGCTCTGCCAGAGCAATGGCGGCCTTTTCTCCGATGTGCCTTATGCCCAAGGCGAAAATCAGTTTTGAAAGGGGGGCTTCGGTTGATTTTTTAATCGAATCCGTAAGCCTTTTTGCGCTCTTTTCTCCAAAACGTTCGAGGCATGAAAGCTGCTCCGCTTTAAGGGAATAAATGTCCGCCGCACTTTTGATAAGCCCCTCGTTGATGAGGAGGGCTGTAACGCTTTCGCCAAGGTTGTCGATTCCGATGGCGGAGGCGAAGTGAAGAAGGTTTCTGTGAAGCTGTGCGGGACAATCGCTGTTGGTGCATCTTACCGCCGCTTCACCGTCCTCACGGCTTACCGGTTCGCCACAGGAGGGGCAAAGCTTTGGAAGGGTGTAAATCTCCGGAGTTCCCGTCCTTTCCTCAGGGAAAGATTTTACGATTTCGGGAATGATGTCTCCTGCCTTGTGAAGCAGCACCGTGTCGCCAATCCGTATGTCTTTTTGATGAATGTAGTCGATGTTGTGGAGTGTAGCTCTTGAAACCGTACTGCCCGCCAATCGGACGGGTGAAAGAACTGCGTTGGGAGTGAGAACTCCCGTACGGCCTACTTGAATTGCGATGTCAAGGAGCTTGGTCTTAACCTCTTCGGGCGGGTACTTGAACGCCGCCGCCCAACGTGGCACGGAGGAGGTCTCTCCAAGTGCGTTCCTTAGACCGACAGAATCGACCTTGATGACTGCACCGTCAATGTCGTATTCCAAATTCTCACGGCTTTCCTTTATGTCGGAAACCGCTTTTAAAACGTTTTCCTTGCCCTTGCACACACGTCTGAAGGGAGAAACTTTAAAGCCCAGACTTTCAAGGTAATCAAGTCTTGCCTTGTGGCTGTCGGGGAGCGGTTCGCTGCAAAGCTCAAGGTTAAAAACAAAAATGTCGAGATTTCTTGACGCACAAAGGGCTGAATCAAGCTGACGGATTGAACCCGCTGCGGCGTTTCTGGGGTTTGCAAAGGGCGGTTTGCCGTTTTCTTCCCTTTGCGAGTTTAGGTCTGCAAAAACCGTTTTGGGCATGAAAACCTCGCCCCTTACCACAAGCTTTTTGATGGGTGCGGTTAGCTTAAGGGGAACGCTTTTTACCGTCTTGATGTTGGCGGTAACGTCTTCCCCGAAAACTCCGTCGCCTCTCGTGGCTCCTCTTATGAGAATTCCGTTTTCGTAGATGAGGGAAACGGAAAGTCCGTCGATTTTGCATTCAACCGTGTAGTCAAGCTCCTCGCCCGTCTTTTCTACGAAGCTCAAAAGCTCTTCGTCGGAAAAAACGTCGTTAAGGCTGCCCATGACCGTTTCGTGACGCACTTTTTCAAAACGCTCTGCCACCTTTCCGCCAACTCGCAGGGTGGGAGAAACAGGAGAAGCGAGGTCCGGGTACTTAGTTTCAAGTTCCTTTAACCTCGCAAAAAGCGCATCGTATTCGTGGTCTGCTATTTCGGGTGCGTCCTCCTCGTAGTAGCGCTTTGAGTGGTACTCAATTTCGCTTTCAAGTCGGCGCATCTCTTTTTCGACCGCCTGTAAATCCAGGCTTTCGCCGTTTTGGTTTATTTCTTGCATTTTATAGCCACCCAATCGTTCTTTTCAAGGGTTTCTTCGATGGTAAATCCGTTTTCTCCGAGAACGGTACGTACTTCCTCCGCACGGCTTCCGATTATGCCCGAACAAATCAGAACGCCGCCGTTCTTCAATGATGCCTTAAACAGAGGAGTCATTTCTTTTATTATGTCCGCAACAATGTTTGCTACAATCACGTCGTAGGTTTTACTAAAAATTTCCTTGCAGAAATTTTCGTTATCAAGCACGTTTCCGCAAAAAACCTTACCCTTTTGCGAAACGCCGTTTATCTCAAGGTTCTCTGCCGCAATGTCCGCAGCGGTTTTGTCAATGTCTACAAGAACAATTTCCTTTGCCCCTGTCTTTGCCGCGCCGATGCCTAAGATTCCGCTTCCGCACCCCATGTCAAGAACCGTAGCGTCTGCCAAATCAAGCTTTTCAAGCTGGCAAAGGCAGAGTGCCGTGGTTTCATGCTGACCTGTTCCGAAGGAGGAAGCGGGGTCTATTTCAAGAACTACTCTGTCCGAAGACTCACAGCTTTCCCAAGTGGGCTTTACGATGAACTTTTCGCCGATTTCGAGGGGGTGGAAAAACTGCTTCCAATTGTCTGCCCAACTCTCGTCGTTGACTTCGGTGATTTCGGTGTGGAGTCTGCCGAAGTCCCCGCCCATTTCTTTCAGTTCTTCAACGCTTGAAAGAATCGATGCTAACTGTGTGTCTCCCTGCTCGTTTTTAGCAATGTAAACTCTTACCAGCGTTTCACCGTCTGTTTTTGTAAGTAAGCCCTCTTCTATGTAGTCGTAAGGCACGGTCTTGTCGTTGAGAAGCGCTTCAAAATCCGCGGGATCTTCCACGGAAAAGCAACTGATCCCCGCATCGTTTATGGCGGAACCCACAAGCTCGCTTCCTAAAGTGTTTGTGTATACTGTAAGTTCTCTGAAAATCATAACGTACTCCTTAATCCTGCGTTTCAAGCAAATCGCCGTTTTTTGCGGTCTTGCGCCTGTAACGGCACACAAAAGGTTTTTCACCCAGCCTTTTCAGTTTGAAGAAAAGGTTTTCCTTGGGCTGTATGGGGGAAACGAGGAAACATTTGATGCCCGCGCGTCTTGCCGCAAGGCAGTCTGTAAAAATCTGGTCTCCCACAAAAACTGCGCCACCCTTGTTTTTGCTCTGTTTGAGGCATTTATTGATTCCGGTAGGGGAAGGCTTTTTCGCATCGGGAACGGCAAAAAGTCCCAAATCTCGGTTAAACCTTTCCACCCTTTCGGGCCCGTTGTTGGAAACAAGCATCGCTTCGATCCCCGCTTCTTTCAGTGCGGCGAAGTAAGCCTTGACTTCTTCCGTCGGCTCGTGCATTTCGTATGGAGCTATGGTGTTGTCAATGTCGAAAACGACTCTGTCCACACCGAGTTTTTTAAAAACATCCGGCGTGTAACAGTAGACGTTATCCCTCATAACATCGGGGGTAAATTTACTCAAAAGTCCCAAAATAAAGCTCTCCGTTAGTCTTGTATTTGTTCGGGGTAGTAGGTTTCGATGTATTCTTCAAGGCAAAGTCCAAGCTCGTGAATCCGTGTAGCGTGGTATCTTCCCACAAAACGGAAATGCCAGGGTTCCCACATGATCTCCGTAACGTCTTCTTTGTCCTTGGGGTAGCGGAGAATGAACCCGAATTTGTAAGCGTTCTCTTCCAGCCACTTTGCCGCATCGGTTGAACCGAAGGACTGACTTGCGGAGGAAAGGTTGTGCATGTCAACGCACAGCCCTGTCTGATGCTCAGAGGTGCCGGGTCTGGAAGAGTAGGTGGAAACGTACTCCTCTGCCTCTTCTCTGGTGTCAAACTTATGAAGCTCGTTTTCAACGTACTTATCAAAGAGGTAGTCCTGGGTGTAGTAGCTTCTGTACGCACTTGTAACGCTCACGTCATCAAATCCGAAAGCTCTCGCTTCGTTGAGGAAAGCCTGCAAAGCCAATTCCGCTTCGTAAACCAGCTTTTGCGTGTCTCTGCCGTCGTCACGTGTGTTTACGCAATCAACGAGATTTTCGGGTACGTCGTTGCGCCCGAGCTTGTTTTCTTTGTTGACAAGAACAAGAAATTTGTCGGGGCTGTCGGGGAGAACGATTGCTTCGTAGAATTTGCTTATGTCCGTTGTGTATGTGTAGTAGTCATCTCCGTAAGGCGAGTTGTCGCCTGTTCCTTCCGAGGGGTCAACTATAACGTCTTCGCTTGATTCTTCAGAAGCTTCGGAACCGCTGTCCTCGCTCTCTTCGGAAGAAACGTCCTCTGAGCTTGTGCTTTGCTCGGGGGAAGTGCTTTCGTCGGTGTTGTTGGAGGAATTTTCCTCGCCTTCCGTGCTGTCCGTGCTTTCTGCGCCGTCCGTGCTCTGCGTGTCTTCAAAACTTTCTGTGCTTGCGTGTGCAGAGCTTTCGGAAGCGACGGGAATCTTTGTGTTACAACCCGCACTCATTACGGCAAGGGCAACAAGCATAACTCCAAGGAGTAGACTTACAATTTTTACGGCAGTGTTCATAATTTTTACCTCTGATTTTTTAAACTTATTTCAGTATACCACATTTCTTGGTTCTTATCAAGTGCTTTAACAGCTTTTATGGCTTTAAATAGCATTTCAAGGTGTTTTCTATCCAGTAGGAGTAGTGTATGCCCGGTTTTTCTAGAGCCTTGAGAAAAACATAAGGCTCCAATCCGTCCGAAGGGTCGTGCCAGATGTCGGCAAAAACGCAGTCGTAAGCCTTGACTCTGTCCGAGAGGGCGAATTCAAAAGCGTCGCATTTGAGGATTTCAAGCTTGTGTCCGTGGGGGAATTGGGGAAGAATTTGCTGTTTGAAAAGATTTATCGCGTCGTCGTCGCATTCTACTACCGTTACGCTTTCCACCTCAGGCTTCTCGGAAACCATGTAGGCGTAGTAACCCAGCCCAAGACCGTAGGTGAGGACTTTTCCGTGGGCTTCGGCGACGGGCTTTTTCATGGTTTCGATTTCGTTGGGAGTGATGAGCATCCATTCCCTGTTGTTCTGGTAAATGACGGGATAAGAAAAATCCTCCTCAAAATAACCCACTTGCGGGAGGATTCGCCCGTCGGGAAGGCGCAAAAGATCATTGTAAACAAACAGTTCGTAGGGTTTGTACGTTTTAGTGCCCGTATGGCGGCCGCCGATGCGGATTCCTTCAATTATGATGTTTTTGTAGTAGGGGTCATTTCTGTAAACCGAAACGTCAAGGGGCTTGAACATTTTTCGCAGATAAAGGTTGTAAATCTCTTTTTCGCCGTAAAGGTCGAGGGAGCCTGCAATCAGAATCCTGAACGCTTCCTCCTTGCTCGTTTTACAGTACGCCGCCGCATCTTCCACCTCTTTTGCCGTGATTCTGTCAGGGCAGTTGTTGAGGTACAGGCTGAGGCGGTGAAGAACAAGGGAGTTCAATTCCTTTATTTTGGTGCTATCCATAAATTCTTCTCCTGAAAAGCTGAAAAGCTTAGATACTGCTTGTATTATACAGCGGATTACTTGGGTTTTCAAGTTTAAAAATGATTGACTTGAACAGCAAAATGTGGTATACATTCTATGTAAAGAGGTGAATGAAAGTTGTTACTTAGTTGCAGTACGCAGGACTTCGCACCGCGGCACGGTGACGAGGGAGCCGTAAGGCTTCTCGGAGAAGCGGGCTTCGGTGCTCTTGACTTTAATTTGAACCATTACAAGGTGAGGGAAACCCCGGACCCGTTTTGGACCGTGAGTTACGAAGATTTGAAAGAATACGCTGTTAAGATGAAGAAAGTGGCAAAGGAAGCCGGTACTTCCTTCGGGCAGCTTCATTCCCCGTACCCTACCTTCTACAAGGATAAGGCAAAGTACGAGGAGGTCAGAAAGGTTGGGGAACGTTGCATTGAGCTTTGCGCTCTGCTTGACAGCCCTTACATTGTGATTCATCCCAACGTGCCTCCCGAGTGTACGGAAGAGAATTATTTCGAGCTGGCAATGGAGCCTAATTTGGATTATTTTTCTTCGTTTGCTCCGTTGCTCCGCAAAACAGGGGTAAAAATCGCCATAGAAAACATGTTCAACTGGAATTACGAGCAGGACAGGGGTCTTGAAACCGTAGCCAGCAAGGCTGAAAACATGGCGTACATTGTTGACAGTCTTAATGAGCGTGCGGGGGAAAAGCTTTTTGTTGCCTGCCTTGACACGGGACACGGAATGATTAGCGGCGGCGGTGACGTTCCGCAAATGATTCGCACCTTGGGGGCAAGGCTTGAGCTTGTCCATCTCCACGACAACGACGGACGGCACGACAAGCATTTTCAGCCCTTTAAAGGTGTTATCGACTGGGATGCGGTTTGCGTAGCGTTTAAAGAGGTTGGTTACAGCGGTAATTTCAGTCTTGAATTAAAGCCTGCCGCAGGTGCGACAAGGGAGTACGCTGAGGAAGCCTTCGCTTCTGCAAAAAGGCTTTACGAATTGTTTTTAAGCAAATAATCGGGGCGGGTTCGCTCCTTTGAAAACCGTAAACAACGAGAAAAAGACAAAGAGAGGTTTTTTGTTATGAAATACACCGTTAAAAGACAGACTGTTTTGGATTTTGACAAGGCAGAGATTGCAAAGATTGACAAGTACGTTTGGGGCGGCGAGTACAGACCGGAGGCTTACGCAAAGCTCGTTCTCGTAGAGGGAGAGGGGTTTGCGCTTCAAATGACCTGCATGGAAAGCGAGCCTCTTGCGGTTTATAAGAACTTTGATGACCCTGTGTGGAAGGACAGCTGCCTTGAGTTTTTTGCTTCCTTCAACAGTGCTTCACCGCTTTACATGAACCTTGAGATGAACTCTGCAGGTGCTTTTCTTATGGGAATCCGTACCAGCCGAGAGAACAAAAGAAGCGCCGCAGAAATCGTTTCTCTTCCTCCCGTCAAGGCTACCAAGGGCGAAGGCTTTTGGCGTGTTGAGTACATGATAAGCTTTGAGGTCATTGAAAAGCTTTTCGGCAAGACCGAGCTAAAGAGCGGTTCTGTATTCAAGGGCAATTTCTACAAGTGCGGTGATGATACGGCAGTTCCTCATTTCGGTTCTTGGGCACCCATCGGCACGGAAAAACCCGATTTCCACAGACCTGAATACTTTGGCGAGTTGGTGATTGAATAATGGGCGTTTTCGACACTTGTTTTGACACGTACTTCGGCGCAACGCAGGAAGTGCTGAAAAAGATTTACGAAACCCAGAAGGAAAAGATTGAATACGCCGCCGAAAAGGTTGCTGAAACAATCAAGGCCGACGGAATCATTTACGTTTTCGGTTGCGGACACTCCCACCTTGTGGCAGGAGATGCTTTTTACCGTGCGGGGGGATTGGCAAACGTTTCTGCCGTTTTTGACACCGATTTGATGCTTCACAACGGAGCGGCAAAGAGCAGTGTTTTTGAGCGGATGCAGGGGCTTGCAGAGCCGATTTATGACAGGTACTGTATCACGGAAAAGGACACGCTGATTGTCGTTTCCACCTCGGGTAAAAATTGCGTTCCAATTGAAATGGCTCAGTGTGGAGTGAAAAACGGGGTGTTTACCCTTGCTGTTTGTTCTTCCTCTTATTTTGGAGAGACCTCGAAGCACCCTTCGGGCAAGCTCTTGTACAACAGCGCTGAATTTTTCATTGACAACTGCGTTCCGAAAGGTGATGCTACGGTGGAGATCGGTGATTCCAAAATGGGCGCAGTTTCCACGGCGGCGAGTTGCTTCATCGTTAACTCCGTTCTCGTAGGCGCCGCAGGACTTGCAAAAGAGGCAGGTAAGAAGCCGCCTGTTTACAAGAGCGGAAACGTAGAGGGCGGTGCAGAATTCAATAAGGCGCTCATTGATGCGTACAGAAGCAGAATAAAGCATTTATAAAGCTTAAAAAGGGGCTGTAAAAACTCAAAGTGAGTTTTTACAGCCCCTTGTGTTCGACCCGTGTTTTAAGCCCGTACGGGCATTTTGAGAAAGCGGAAAAAACCGATGCGTTCTCCTGCTTTAAGCTCTTTCAGTCCGCCTGTGTAAAAGGTTGTTATGTAGTCCTGTTTACCGTTGTCGTAAGTAACGTCCAGCGTGACCTTGACTACGTCCCTTCCGTACAGAGCAAGCCCCAGACTGTTCACCTCGTCAAGCTTGTTGTGGTATCCGTTGTCGAAGCTCAGCCCGTTTACAGTTGCGTAGCGTTCCTTGGGACTCAAAAACAGATAAAGCTTTGTGTAGTAAAGGGCAAGTCCGAGGGTCACAATGTAAAAAGCGTAATAAACGGAACTGAAGGACTTGCTGCGGTAAGAGAACCACACAAACAGTCCCCAAGCGATGAGTGAAACAATTCCCAAAACCAGGGACTTTTTCGTTTCGTACTTTTGCAGCTTTACCGCTTCATCCTTTGTGTACATACAACTACCTCATTTGTCTACACGGTACTTGTCGGAGATTTTCCTTACTTGGGAGAGAAAGCTTGATTCGCTCAAAGTGTTCACCTTAACAAAAACTCCTTGGCTTCCCCCCGCCGTGGTAACGCAAAACCAGATTTTCCCGCCCGGTTCACGCTGTAACATGGTAAGGTTGAGGGCAACACGGTTGCCGCCAAACCAGCTGTACCTTTCGTAGGTGCGTACTTCGCAGGTAAGTCCGCCTTCCCTAAAGCTTGAAATTTCTTCGCAACTGCCGCTGATGTTGCCGTTCATAATTGCGTCATCAATTTCGTGCAGGATGGAATAGAAGTCGCCTTTTAGGAAGCATTCTATTTTTGCCATAATAATTCTCCTTGAAAAAGCCTTTTAACCTTTATCGGGAAGGCTTTAATTTTAGTTTTCTTTGGGAGCGGAGCTGTCGGGGTTAACTGCGGAAGAAGTGCTTTGAGAACTTTGTGCGGTCTTTGTGCTTTCTGTGGGGAGAGAGCCGAGGATGGGAAGAACAGTTTCAGAACCGCCTACAAAGTACTCGGGAAGTTCGCCGTTCCAGGCTTGAACCTTGTAGTATTCAATTAACTCGGGAGTCAAAGTCTTTGCGAGGGCTTCGTTGACCGCCGCATCACGCTGACCTGCATATTCTGCCGCTTCTGCTTGGATTTTGATAACTTCCGCATCTGCAGTTGCTTGAATCTGAGCAACTTCAGCCTCTGCCTGTGCGGTTATAACCTGACGTTCAGCAAGGGCTTCCTGCTCCATGGTCTTTTGCTCTTGTTCTGTCTGTGCTTTGAGGTACGCCTGTTGCGCTACCTGCTTTTCTTCTACAGCTATTGTGAAGGCGTCGGAAAAGTCAAGGTTTTCGATGGCGGTGTTCACCACGTCAATGTTGTAGGCGCTGAGCTGTTCCACAAGAATTTCCGTAATCTTGGAAGAAAGCACATCTCGGTTTTTGATAAGGCTTTCCGCCGAGTACTTTGAGATAACGCTCTTGACCGCTTCGTTGATTCTCGGTTCCATTACTACTGCGTAGTAGTTTGAGCCAAAGGTCTTGTAAATGGTTTGTGCGTACTCCTTCTGAATCTGGTAGTTCATGGAATAGGAGACCTGAACCTCCTGAATGTCGCTGGAAAAACAGGAAAGCTCAAGAAGCGCTTTCTGAGTACGGTTGTCCATAACCGTAACCTCCTGGTAGGGAAGCTTGAAGTGGATGCCCGCTTCAAGGGTGGTGTCCTCAACACGGCCGAAAGTGGTAAGAATGCCCGTGTGACCTGTGGGTACGGCGGCTATGCTGCCTACGGCAAGGAACCCAAGCCCTAAGAGGCAGAACCACTGACGGGGTCTTCTGACCCACTCCTTACCCGTGATGCCGAGCAGACCGAAAAGTATGAGTACCGAAACAACGCTCAAAATTATCCATTGCATAAAAATTTTCCTCCTTAAAGCGTTTGCAATCTTTTGCTTGTTGTATCAAGTGATTTGATTATACCACGAGGTCAAGTGATTGTCAAGGGGGTATTTTAAAATTTTTTCCTTTTGTTTTTGCCGTCCGAAGATTTACGGGTGCGAGTTAAAAAACGCAGTTGACACGGCGGAAGGAACGGTTGGGAGCAAAAGGGACAGAAAAAAACGGTTTTGTTCGGCTGTAAGGGGATAAGGGAGATTTTCTGCGCCTTGACAAACGTAAAAGTGTGAGATATAATACTTTTGGATATGTCTGCAAACTAATTAAAATTAATCAGAAGGGAGCCGACCGGTGTAAGCTTCTTGCGCCTTTGTCGGTAAAGCTTTATGGACAGAAAAAAGGTTACAAAGGCGGTCATTCCCGCGGCGGGGCTTGGTACTCGGATGTTGCCCATTGCCATGGGTACGCCTAAGGAAATGCTGCCCATCGTCGACAAACCGGCTATGCAGTATCTGGTTGAAGAGGCGGTCAATGCGGGCATTACGGACATTTTGATTATTACGGGCAGAGGCAAGGAAACCATAGAGGATTACTTTGATTTCAACTTAGATTACGAAAAACGCCTTTCTGACACGGGGAAAACCAAGGAGCTTGAAAGAATCAGGGAGATTGCGAAGCTTGCAAACATTTTTTTCATCCGTCAGAAGGAGGCTAAGGGTTTGGGGCACGCAGTTAATTGCGCCAGACAGTTTGTGGGTAACGAGCCCTTTGCGGTACTTTACGGCGACGACGTAATCGTTTCAAAGACCCCTGCCATTAAGCAGCTTATCGACGTTTATGAAGAACACGGCCTTGGCGTTGCGGGAGTTAAGTACGTTACGGAGGAGCAGGTGCAAAAGTACTGTTCCCTAAAAGTAGAATCGATTAAGGATAATGTGTTCAGAGTTTACGACATGATTGAAAAACCGTCAAAGGATAAGATTTTTTCTCTCCTTTCCATTTTGGGCAGAGTGGTTTTGCCTCCCGAAATCTTCGACATTCTTGACGAAACGCCAAAGGGCGCGGGCGGCGAGATCCAGCTTACGGATGCCATGCGGACTCTCACCTTGCAGCAAGGAATGATGGCTTGCGAGTTTGAGGGTACGAGGTACGACATCGGAAGCAAGTTAGGCTTCCTCATAGCTAACGTGGAGCAAGGTTTGCTCCATCCCGAGACCTCAGATGAGTTCAGGAAGTTTTTGAAAGGGCTGGAACTGTAAGATTATGGAAAGATTAAGTAAAGAGAATTACTACCTCGACATTGCGCAGACGGTTGCTGAACGCGGGACTTGTTTAAGACGTAAGTTTGGAGCTATCATTGTTAACAACGACAGCATTGTTTCCACGGGCTACGCAGGAGCTCCGAGGGGACGTGTAAACTGTTGCGACATAAATTTCTGTCTGAGAGAAAAAATGAACATCCCGCGGGGAGAAAGGTACGAGCTTTGCCGTTCCGTTCACGCAGAGGCAAACGCTATCATCGCCGCCTCACGTGAGAGGATGATCGGGGCTACCCTTTACCTTGCGTGCATCGACCCCAAAACCGGCGCTGTTCAGGGCGGTACTTGCTGTTGCCAGATGTGTAAACGAATGGTGATCAATGCGGGGATTGCAAAGGTCATCGTGCGTGAGGACAAGGAAAATTTCTCTGTCTACAACGTTTCGGATTGGATCGAAAATGACGATTCTCTCGGACAAATTGGTTACTGATTGAATTTTAAGGTAGGTTACTGTTTTGGCAAAACACACGGATTCAAAATTGCGCCAGGCGGCGTTTGCGCTCATCTTTGTAGTTCTCGGCCTTGCCATTCTCTTTGGTATAATGTACCTTGTGGAATACATTGGGGATAAGGCGGACGAGCCCGTGGAGTTCCAGTCGGGCGAAACGGCGGAAATCGCTTTTGTTGACCCCGAGACGGGTAAAAAGTTTACCGCTTGCAGTACCTCTTTGGGTACTTTGAACAGAACAAAGCTTTACGGGGAGTTTCAAGGCAGAAGCTTTTACCGTGTGGGGCTTATGGATGAGAACTGGCTCGCCGAGGGTGAAGCGGTTGACGGCTTGGTTTACGCCGCAGAGGGGCAGAGTGTTCCCGACCTCGCTTCGTTCAACGCCATAGCGGCACAAATTTATGTTGACGGCGTGGACAACTGGGTTGGTAAGTTCTTGCCTTCCAAGGTTTACCTTGAGGATTCCGAAAGCCTTGGGGATAACTACGTGGACGAGTCCCGTTACACAAATCTCACGGTGACAAGCCTTGTGCACGGTGAGGATGTGGGCACGGTGGTTAACGTGAACCCCGCCTACACTTATTATATACGGTTGCTTTCTGCGGATTATCCGTGGCTTTATTACGAAGTTTCGTTCCTCAGGGACACAAACGGAATAAATTATCTTTTTGACAGAGGCACGGGC
>JAFXKQ010000001.1 GCA_017531625.1 Clostridia bacterium
GCCTGGGCGTGGTTTTGCATTTGTAAAGGCAAGGGTGGATTTTTGATTTTGTTGGGTTCAATAACCCTCGGATGCGCAGTGGGTTTTGTTCCGTCTGTCGGCCGTCAGTTTTCGCTGTCCAGAACTTTGGTGTTCTTACCTTATTTTTGGTCGGGCTTGATTTGCAATCCTTCGGTTGAGTGGAAAAAATTACGTTGCGTTGGCGTTGTTGCGTTGTTGACTGCGGTTTTAGTTGCGTTCTTTGCAGCTGAGAGTATGCCTGTAACCTTTTTGTACCATGACGGTTCTTACAGTAACTTAAATAACGGAGCTGTTCTTAGGCTTGTATGCTATCTGTTGGGTGCATCTTTCGGCTTGTTTTTGCTTACGTTTTGTCCGATGCAGAGGTTTCCGTTTACAAAGATTGGAGCAAATACAACGGCTTCGTATTTGCTTCATGCTCCGATTGTACTGTTCATTAGAAACTGGGATGTTCCGTGGCAGTTTTACATAATTATTTCGTTTTTAATCCTGTATGTAATATATACATTGACATTATGGCACAGCAGACTCTACGGAATCATGTCTGCTGAGAGAGGTGATGGTGGATGGCGGCCTTTCAAGAAGTTTACGAAGAATATGCAAGACCGGTTTATCGGTTTTTATTATCCCTGACGGGAAACGAGGATTTGGCAGAGGAGCTCTTATCTGAAACCTTTTATCAAGCATTTAAGCACATTGATAGATTTGAGGGCAGGTGCAATCTGTATACGTGGTTATGTCAGATAGCTAAAAATGCATGGCTCAAAGAGCGCAGAAGAAACAAGAGGTACCAGGAAATTGAATTTGATAAACTGTCAATTCAGGCTCAAGGGTTATCGGTGGAGGAGCAGATAATTAACAGGGAAACGTATTCCAAGGTTTTAAAAGCTGTTCAAGCGTTGGAAGAGCCTTATCGTGAGGTGTTTGTCCTCCACGCTATCGGCGAGGTTAAACTTAAAGAAATTGCCTCTGTTTATTCTAAAAGCGAAAGTTGGGCAAGAGTTACGTATTTCAGAGCGAAACAGCAGATTGTAAAGGAGTTAATGAAATGAGAATTGATTGTAAAGTGATTGAGGACGTGTTGCCCTTGTATTTGGATAGAGTTTGTTCCGAGCAGACAAGAGAGATGGTAGAAGAACATTTGGAGACTTGTGAAAACTGCAAAAAAGCTGTTGACAGCTTGAAGTCATTGCAGATTCCTCAGATTGAGCTTGAAAACCAAAACGCAGATTACGCTGTGAAGAAGGGATTAAAAAAGATTCGTGTTCGTTGGTTGGCATCCGTTTTTGCTGTAATCCTTGTTATACCGATTATATTATTGACGTGGAATCAGTGTCATGGCCGTGGTATTTGTTTTACTAATATCAGAGAATTTACGCTTGCAAAAGCGTTTGTAAACTGCTTGGAAAAAGGTGATTACGAAAAAGCGTACAGTTACATCAACATTAACGACATTAAGCAAGAGTGGGAAAAAGAGTGGTTTGATGTAGCTAAGCTGAAGAACATTAAAACGGATGGGCTTAATAAATTTTGCGAATACGGTGAAAGGTTGGAGGAATACGGCGGAATACAGAATTGCAAATACGTGGGTATTGTGTTTTCCGGACAAAGCAGTGCCGGAAAATCAGTTCAAAAAGTGGCTTTTAAAATAGAGTTTGCAAAAAAAGATATACTGTTTGATGTTATGGTTTCCGATGACGGTGTAGAATCTTTTTCCGGCGGAGGAAGTTTTGTTAACGATCCGCTTGCACAGTTTTCAATTTGGAGCGAATACCTTTGGCAGTATTATGAGGGATGCTATTTTGACAGCGAGATAAAAGATTATGTTTATATAAATTAGCTCTTTAACGTCAAATGCCCTGCAGGACTTTTTTACTCTCCTGCAGGGCGTTTTGTGTAATTTAGGTTTTTATGCGTTGGGAATTTATTTCATAGCATAAAACTCTGTGTTATCACGGTTTCTGTACTCGTGTTTTTCGTAGTAGCCAATCAGCTTTAAATCATCATCTCTTAATGCTACCATGTAGACGTCTTTGTTCTCTTTTTCGTTGTAAAAGGTGTGTACGCTGTTGTTTTCGGTGCTCTGTGCAAACCAATTCAACACTTCTTTGATTATGTCGCCCGACTTTTTGTGACAGTTAAGAAGGCTTTTTCCTACCAATGATTTTCCACCCGCTGCGGCGTATCTTTCGACGGCAGAAGGATTCATGTAGATAACAGTGTGATCTGTGTCGCAGATTACAACGGGGCTTTTGTCCTGGTCTATTATGCTCTTAAAATATGATGAAATTTCCATTTTAGTTCCTTTCAAACGCTTTTTGTGTTTTAACTGATTTAATCTGTTAAGCGATTTATTATTTATAAGAGTGAAAATCTCTATTCAAATCTGTATGTTCCCCACCAATTCGGGAGAAGCTCTTTGAGTTTTACGGTTTCTTCTGTTTCAAGGTTAAGCAGGATTTCAATTTCTCCGCTGTCCTTGTCAAGTTGCATCATGTATTCACGGCAAGCTCCGCACGGGGCTCCTATTTTCCCGTCAGGCATAACGGCAACCACTTTATCTATTTTGCTTTCTCCGTTTGTTATCATGTTGGCTATTGCGTTGCGCTCAGCACACATTCCAAGTGTTGATGCGGTATCGATGCACACTCCGACATAAATGTTTCCGGCTTTTGTAAGAAGCGCTGCCGCTACTCCGCCCGCATTGATGAACGGGGAAACGGTTCTGCCGTTTTGAACTTTTAATGCTTCGTTATACAATTTATTCCACATGTTCATTCTTTAAATTACTCCTGTTTCTGCCTTGATATTTTTTAAGCTCAATCGATAACCAAGTTCTCCATTGATTTTTCTTTTGTTACTTTTTCTCCTAAACTGTTTGCCCATTTTTCGGTAAAGAACGAAAAATAAGAAATCTGTTTTTCCCTACGCTTTCTGTTCAGATTTGGGAGAAAGCCCCAAAGGGTTGAGGGGATTCCGATCACAATCAAGTACAGAGGCCCAAGGATCAAAGATTGAATCGTATGTCCGTATTCGTGAACCAAAAGTCGGCTTGAAAGCTCCTTTGACGTGATTTTGCCTTTGAATTTCCGGGCAAAATAGGGTTCTTCCGTAACAAAAACAAACATTCCAAGCGAAACGCTGGATTTGCTTTTCCACTCCGTAACGATTGCACCGTGGTAGCTGTAGTGATTTCTTTTACGGTTCATCAGGAAAACGGTGGCTCCAAGCACGGTTTGTAAAACTCCCCAAGTGCATTGGCATATTCTGTAAAGGGCTTTTTTCATAATCGGCTCTCCTGTTTTGATTTTCGTACTCTTTACTTTTTCAGCTCCATGTACGGCAGAGAACTAAAACCGTTTTTACGGTAAGCGTGTACCGCACAGCGGTTGTCCTCTTCCACTTCCAGGCGCAGGAGGGAATCCTTGTACTTCTCGGTCACAAAGTTCAAGAACTTAGTTCCAAAACCCTTACCTCTGTATTCCGCTTTGAAATAAATGTCCTCTATCCAAACGCAAGGTTTGCCAAACTCTGTGGAAAAGCTCTTTGCCAACATTGCATAACCTATGATTCTTTCTTCCTTTACAAACACATAACCTTCAAGATAAGGGCTATCGTTAATGCAGTTTTCAACGTCGTTTTTGAAAATCTCCTCCGACCCGTTGGTGGACACGGCGGGGGAAGCATAAAATTCACGCATCATCTCAATTACTTCGGTTGTGTGATTGGCAGTCATTTTGTTTATCGTCATTTGTTTTCACTCGCTTTGTTTATAAAATTTTTTCGTACAATAGGTAGCTGTGTCCAAACATCTCGCAGTTTCCACGTTCTTCAAATCCGTTTTTGAGGTAGGTCTTTTGTGCTGAGATGTTGCATTCCGCTACAAGAATGTGCACGGAACGGCAACCCTCCGTTTTGAACACGTCAAGCAACATTTTAGTCATCACGGCTCCGTAGCCGTACCCTTGGTGTTCCCGCCCGATGACAACCCGTGCAAATTCCCGTTGTGTGCCGTCGGAAATGCGCCAGCAGTCGAATCCGTCACAGATGTTTTCGTAAAGAGGGGAGATGGCGCCGATGATTACACCGTCTTTTTCCAAAACATAAAGACAGTCGTGCTCAAAATCTGCATCTATTTCGGTAAGCGACGGGTATTCTTCGTCCCAAACCGAGCCTTCGAGTCCGATTACGGATTTGTAAAGTGACAAAACCTTTTCTTTTTCACCTTCGGTAGCGTGTCTTAATTTTAGCATGTTCTTTATCCTTCAAATTTTGTCTTACTGAAACCGTTTTCCCGATTATACCATAAAATTTCCCGCAAGTCTACTAAAATCCGTTTCAAATGGGGAAAACAAGCAATAGGGCATAAAAAACACTTGGCAAAATTTGTTATTTGTGTTATAATGCTGATAATAGCTGACACTTGGTCAATTTTCAATTGTCAGGGCGATGCCCTTCGTTAATAAAATAATGATTTTAAAGGAGATGCTATCATGAAACTCACAGGCAAATCAGTTGTTGTCACCGGAGCTTCGTCAGGTATGGGCAAAGCTATTGTTGAATTGTTTGTAAAAGAGGGCGCTAATGTTGTTGCTGTTGCCCGCAGAAAAGAACGTTTGGATGCTCTTGCCGAATCCTTGAAGGATTGTCAAGGTAAGGTTATTCCTTACGTTGGAGATGTTACCTTGGAAGAAACCAATGTTGGCGCAATCGAGACGGCGGTCAAGGAGTTTGGTAAGCTTGATGTTGTTATCAATAACGCCGGAATTATGGACGACATGAGCCCGATTGGAGACGTAAAGGACGAGACAGTGGAGCGTGTGTTCAATGTCAACGTTTATGCTCCCATTTATGCGATGCGTAAGGCGGTAAATGTTTTTCTTGAACAGGGCAAGGGCGGAAACATAATCAACATCGCTTCCGTAGGTGCGTTTAAGACGGTGGCAGGTGCGGTTTATTGTGCTTCAAAGGCGGCGGTTATTTCTCTTACAAAAAACACGGCGTTTATGTACCTTAACGAGGGCATCCGTTGTAATGCGATTGCTCCCGGCGGCATAAAATCGGAGATAGCTGTTAGCATGGGGAACCCTAACATGAAGGGCTACGGCCGTGTTAAAGGAGTGTTGGATTACGCTCCGCCCATGGGAGAAGCAGAGGAAATCGCAAGTGCGGCACTTTTCCTTGCAAGTGACGATTCAAGCTATGTCAACGGCGACGTGCTGTTTGTAGACGGCGGATGGTCAGCAGGTTGATTTATAAAGCTTTAAGAGAGTCTAAAACTTAACAAAGGCTAAGTCTTAGTAAGACTGCGAACGCAAGAAAAGGATTAAAGTGTTTCAATAAGCGTTAAAACTGCATATATTGGTACTGTAAAGGAGGATACAGAAGTTGGCATCAGTATTTTTAAGCCCCTCTACGCAGTACTATAACCCTTATTACGGCAACGAGGGTGATGAACGTGAGTATATGAACCTCGTTGCGGACGACATGGAGCCGTATCTTACCGCTTCGGGGATACAATACGGCAGAAACGACCCTAACGGCTCGGTTTCAAAATCCATTGCACGGTCAAATGAGGGTAATTATGATTTGCACTTAGCGCTTCACAGCAACGCTTCCGGTGAGAACAACCCGGGCGGTCAACGAGGAATTGACGTTTACTACTACACGGGTTCGGCACAGGGGAAGCGCGCGGCAGAAATCATTGCCGAGAACCTTAAAACCGTTTATCCTCTTCCTGACAGAGTACGTGCTTTGCCTAACTCCACTTTTGCGGAACTGAGACTCACGCGAGCGCCTGCTGTTCTTGCTGAAATCGGCTATCACGACAACCAAGCGGACGCTTCCTGGATACGTAACAATGTGCCGAGGATCGCCGAGGCTCTTTCGAGAGCAGTGGCTCAGTATCTGGGCGTTGCATTCAAGACTCCGGGCGGAACAGGTAACGGCACGGGAAACGGAAGCGGTAACAACGGTGCAGGAAACGGCGGCGGAGGTACGACCGCAACGGTTAAAACCGGGGGAGGTCGGCTTAACATTCGCTCCGGCCCTTCTCTTGAAGCGGAAGTGATAGCGCAAGCTCCAAACGGCGCAACGCTTACGGTTGTTGCAAGAGAGGGTGAGTGGTATCTTATCCGCAGAGGCAATGTTGAGGGCTATGTTAATTCGCAGTATCTTGTAATGAACTAATGAACTGAAAAAGGCTTGTGAATCCAAAAAATGGATTTACAAGCCTTTCAATTTACGGTTAACCGTTTCGGCTATAAGGAATCGCCGAAAAATGAAGTGAACTGAGTTTAAGTTGTGATTTAATAAAGGACAGGGCTTTATTTTGAATTAAGGTATTCCTCAATTCCTTCGCACATTGCCTCCGCTGCCTTGTGTTGAAATTCGTCCGTGTTCAACAAACGGTCATCGTGTTCGTTGCTCATAAAGCCCATTTCCATGATGGTAGCGGGGACTTTGCACCAATTGATTCCTGTCATGGTATCGGTTTCCCAAATCTTACACTTGTTCATTCCCGTAACACGGCAGAATACGTCAAGCATTATCTCCGAAAGCTTGCGGCACTCGCCGTAAAGCTCGCCGTTGTACGGATTTTGGGCTGTCTGGCAAATTGTAAGCGCACCGCTTGTTTCGGGGCTGGCGGATGAATTTGCGTGGACACGGATGAAAACTGCGGCGCTGTGTGCATTTGCCATTTCAGCACGTTCGATGTTGCTGATTTTTACGTCTTCGCTCTCTCTTACCATTACCACGCTGTAACCTTTAGCGAGTAAGATGTCTCTCATGTACTCGGAAACTCTAAGGTTAAGGATAGACTCTTTCAGACCCGTAAAATTGCCAACAGTTCCGCCGGTAACCTTTGCCTTCATTACCTCGGAGCCGGGGCCGTTAGGTTCAGGTTCGGTCATTCCACGGTGCTGGTGCCCTGCGTCGATTACGATTACTTTGTCTGCCTTTGTTCCGTTACCTTTATAAAGTATGTTTATCTTTTCTTCCATAAAACGAGTTCTCCTTTTGTCAAATTAGCGTAATTTAACCTTGCGTTGAAATTTTGTAACCAAACCAAAGAAAACGGCGAAAAACGCCGTTTTCTTTAACTTTATTGAAGTTTTAAATTCAGATTATTCGGAAACTTCTTCTCTGTCAGGATAAGAAATGTTCTTGTAACCGCTGAGCTCCGCCTCGGTAAAGAGCTGAATGCCTGCGTAAACAGTTTTGAGCTCAGAGAGTTTAGAAGAAACAAGGCGGTTGTTAACGTTGTAATAAAGAGCTGTAACAGGGGAAAGCTCAACGAGCTTAGCCTCAATTGCGTGGAGCTTAGCAGCTCTGTCGTCTTTGTCCTTGCTTACAAGCAGAACTTCGTCAATGAGTTTGTCATAATCAGCGTCTTCGATGTTGGTGAAGTGGGGGGTGTAAGTATCGGATTCCAAGTCGATGGAAACGATGTTGCCGCTGTATCTTGTAGCAAATGGTGCAAGGTACATAAAAGCGTCGGTTGCGTTGCCCGCAAAATCAAGACCGATAACGTCGTACTCACCTTTAAGAAGAGTTTCTTCGTAGTTCTTTGCGCTGACTGCCTTTGCGGAAACGTTGAATCCGAGGTCTTTCCATGCGGAAACAGCGTACTGTGCAACAGCCTCTGCTGTAACGTTACCCTTGAGGTAGGTAAGAGTAAAGGAGCCGCCGCTTACGCCTGCTTCGCTGAGAAGCTTCTTAGCATTTTCAGCGTCTGCGCCTGCGGAATAAAGTGCTCCGCCTTCGGTTCTGAAATCAGTACCCTTCTTTGTGTTGAACACGCCGTTGGGAACGATGCCCGTTGCAGGAGTAACGCCTGTGCCCACGAGGGACGCAATGTGATTTCTGTCGAGGGCGATACTGAGTGCCTTTCTTACCTTAGCGTCGCCAAGGAAGGAAGCGGAAGACTTGGTGTTGAAGTAGTAATTGTAGCTGGAAAGAGCTTCCTCGGACTTAATCTTGGAGGAAAACTCCGCATAAGTTTCTGCATTGAAGCAACTGAGGTAGAAAAGCTCACCTTCGTTGTAACGGTTAGCTTCAACTCTTTCTTCTGCTACGCCGTCTTCTTTGGAGTAGTAGCAAGTAATACGGTAGGGAAGAACGTACTCGTCAAGATACTCGTCTTCTTCTCTCATGTAATAGGTGTTTCTTTCAAGAATGAGTTTTGTGCCCTGTTCAAATCCCTGAATTCTGAAGGGACCGCTGCACATGATTGCGGTGGTGTTGACATCCCAATTCTTATCTCTGGAAACCTTGTCCTCGCGGAGAGGGGAAAGCGCGATGTTAGCAACGGTCTGTGCAAAGAGTGTTGCGTCATAATCAGCTTCAAAGGTAACCTCAAGGAGAAGGTCGTCAGCAGCAACAAGACCGAGGTCGTCGCTGGTCATGATGCCCGCCTTAACGTTTTTAGCGTTTTTAATCGGGAAAAGGAGAGAAGCGTAAGGACTGTTTGTAGCAGGGTTGAGAATCCTCTTCCACGCATAAACGTAGTCATCGGCGGAAACCTTACGTCCGTCGTGCCACTGAGTTTCTTTAAGCTCGAAATACATACGGTACTCGCCATCTTTGGCATCGTACTTGGAATACCATTCAGTAGCCATGCCTGCGCCGACGGAACCGTCGCTCTTTATAACTGTGAGAGGCTCATAAATGAGGCTCATCAACTTAACCGTGTCTGCGTCGAGCTGGATCGCCGAGGGGTCAAAGCTCGTCGGGCAGTTCGCCATATAAACACGGATATCAGCACCTTTATCATCGCCCTCAAGGGTGGTACCGCAAGCGGTAAAGCATCCAAGGACCATCGTAATCAACAAAACTATGCCGATAACCTTTTTCATAATAGTTCTTTTCCTCCGTCTTTCTTGCCTGATAAAGCTTGGGCTTTTGCTTTGAGCTAAGGCTGTAGAGCGCCTTTATCCGCGGTTAGCGGGGTAAAGGGTAACCCAAATTTATGCAAGTATATTATACAGTAGACATTATAACACCTTTTATTGCCTTAGTCAAGGAAATTTCAATAGGTTTTATAAAAAAACAGAGTGAAAAATTGAACAAACGAACAAACATAATTACCGTTTTTTCAAGCGGAACCAATCAGTAAAGGAATTCAAAACAGTCCTTCAGGAGATAAAAAAGCTGGGGACAAGCGAATCTTACCCTTGAGTATTCACCCATAAAACACAGAGAAAAGCTGATTACGGCACTTACGGCGGTTGAAATTCCGAACACAAAGTTTGAAAATCCGTCGGATACTCCCAACTTAAATAGCGTATAAAGGGCGGCAAGTACGCTTACAAGAGAGAAAATCCATTTAAAATCAAGCGTGTAACGTTCAAACACACCGCCCGAAGCGGAAACGCTGTAAATTGCAATAAGTCCTGCCAAGGTTCCGCAAAGGAGCAAAGCAAAAAATTCTTTTGAACCTTTTCTGTGTTTGTAAACAAAAGGCATAGCTCCGCTCCACCAAAAAACGGGGTAGGAAATCAGTCCTACAACGGGTTTTGAATAAAAGCTGTGCGAAAGATCGGCGAATGAGCCGGATGTTCCTTTGAAAAAGGGAAAGATGCCGTTTACGCTTGGAAGGCGGAAGACGTATTGGAAAGAGCCGTCCAAGGCTACGGCAAGGTTTGACACGGAATTAAAGCGTATGTCCGAAACGGTGAGCTGGTAGGCGTTGCCAAAATCAAAGGGGCTTCCGAAACGTAAGCCGTTCCACACCGCGAGGAACATGGCGACACAAAACGCAGGAGAAAGAAAGTTTGCGGAAAGAATCAGTTTTTGCCTTTTTTCCGGCACGTCTTTTAAGGTTCCTGCGAGGATGGGCAGAAGAAGCAAGATGCTGATGAGAGCGATAGGTCGGCATCCCGCCGAAAGTGAGAAAAACAACCCCGAAAGTCCAAAGCACAGGCGTTTTCGCAGAGAATTCTTTGCTTTTAAGGCGCAGTAAAGGGAAGCAAAAATAAAGACAAAAGCCGAGTTGTACGGAATTTCATAGAACCACGACCTTGCGCTCAGGTAGCACAAAAAAGAGGTGCTGAGCAACGCAAGAAGTCCCATGCAGAAGGAGAAGCAATTAATCTTTGGAATGTAGCGTTTGACAGCCTCTCTGTAAACCAGACTTAGCATCACCGCTGACGCAAGACCTAAAATGAAGGCGAAATGGTAGCTGCTGAAAAAATAACCTGTTATGAGCTTGAACGGCAAAAGAAAAAGAATGACCGGAACAACTCCGAAATAACTGTAGTATTTACCGTTGTAAAACGCAAAGTCCCAGGTGTAGGAGCCTTTTGTGCGTGTGCTTGGGTCGTAGGGATTATCGAGGGAGAGGAGTTCTTCGGAGGGCTCTATGTCCAGATGAAGCTGTCCTTTAGACAGGGCATCGGTTTGCATCATGTATGCATCGTTTTTATCGGGTGCGCTGTAAAAAAGTTTGTCTATCCGACAATGAGCTGTGCCTGATTCCGTTCCGGGAGAAACGGCAAATACAACGGTCATAAAAAGCAGATAGAAAACACAAATGCGTTTTGCCCACACACGGCTTTTGTCCTTTGGATCGGAGAGATCGGCAACTGTGTTCCAAGGTTTTTGTTTGAAAAGGAGTCTTGATCCGCAGATCACCAGGAAAATCAAGATAACTCGTACCCAGCGTATTGAATACGTGGGTTTGTTGAGTGAAACGCTTAAAATCCGCATGGGGGTACTTTGAGGTTTCACCGTAAGGGCAAGCGTTTTGCAGTTGCCTTGGGTGGTGATGTAGTATTCAGATTCTCTGGGGGAGTAGGAAGAGATGCTTTTTTCTGTGCCGTTTATCCATTTTTTTGCGTTTCCTTCATCGTGCCATTTGGCGTTCAGTTTGTAATTCTCTTTGTCCGACAGCAGTTTTATTGAGGTGACAGGGCTTTCTTTTGGGGTTAGGGTGAGAGTTGCTGTACCGTAAACAAAAATTTCGTTTCCTTTGAGTTCGGCATCTCCGTCAAGTTCCACGTTCTGGGCAAGAACAGTCTGGGGTTGTGCGCCAAACAAAAGCGGTTGAAAAAATCGGTACTGAAAAACGGACGCTTCGACAGCCAAAACCGTTAAAAGTATCATTAAATACTTTATCGGTTCCGAAAACTTTCTGCCTTTACGTCCGTTTAATGTGTTTTGTTTCATGAGCTCTTCTCCTAAAAAGGCGCTCCCGAAACTAAGATTACTTCTTGTCGTGTTCCTCTTTTTCGTCGTTGTTGAGGTACTCGTCCACGATGAACCTGGGTCTGCCCTTGGTTTCAAGGTAGATTTTTCCAATGTAAGAACCTATTACGCCGATGGAAAAGAGAATCAGCCCACCGATTGCCCACACGGAAATGATGGTACTTGTCCATCCGATTGAGGTGTGCCCCGTGAAGTAGCGTACAAGGGAATAAATGAGCATTCCAAAGCTGACAAAGAAAATGAAAAGTCCGAGCTTAGTGATCATCTTAATCGGGGTGGTGCTGAGAGATGTGATGCCTTCAATGGAGAATGCAATCATTTTCTTAAGCGGGTATTTGCTCTCTCCTGCAAACCGCTCTGCTCTCTCGTAGTAAACCACATCGTTTTTAAAGCCAATCATCGGGACGATTCCTCTGAGGAAAAGGTTTACTTCCTTGAAGTTGCTTAACGCTTCAAGGGCACGCTTGCTCATAAGGCGGTAGTCTGCGTGGTTGAACACGGTTTTTGCTCCGAGTTTATCCATGAGCCGATAAAAGCTTTCTGCAGTAAATCGTTTGAAAAACGAGTCGGTGGTACGTTTGCTTCTCACTCCGTAAACAATGTCGCAACCGTCGAGGTACTTATCTACCATTTCGTCAACGGCGTTGATGTCGTCCTGAAGGTCGGCATCCATCGAAACCGCCATGTCTGCCTCCGGCATTACGGTCATCAGTCCTGCGAGTAATGCGTTCTGGTGTCCGCGGTTACGGCTGAGATTGATGCCGCTTATAAGTTCTGATTGCTCATGGAGAGAAGTAATGATCTCCCACGTTTTGTCTTTCGAACCGTCGTTTACGAATGCAATACGGCTGTTTTTTGCAACC
>JAFXKQ010000011.1 GCA_017531625.1 Clostridia bacterium
CAGTCTCTCCTACTACACAGGAGCAGTGGTTTTCATTTCCGCCACAGACTTTGAATACCTTAAATGGGAACCTCTTAAGTACCGTGACAGCTCCCTTTACATGAGCTACATTCACGCCCTTGATAACGTTAAGTTTTACCTGGACGGTAAAGAGTACGATTTCAAGTTGGGTAAAACAGACGGATCCCTCACAGAAGTTAAGCTTGACGGCAAAGACGTTGACCTCACCAGCTTTAAATACCTTTACCAAGCCATCCTGCTTTGCAAGCTTGAGGGCGAGTACGAAGCAACGGACGAGCTTCCTTCGGAGACCTTCCGCTTTGTAATTGAAGAGGGTGAGCTTACCACGGACGTGGTTTTCTACCGTGTTTCTTCAAGAAAAGCCTACTACACCATTAACGGCGAAGGCAAGTACTACGTTTCGATCGACGACGTTAACAACGTAAAAGACAAACTGCTTACCATCGCTTCGGGTAAACAAATTACAAGGGATAACTGATGAAGTTTCTTAATTTTACTAAACGGATTTTCCTTAAACTTAATCCGACTAAACGTAAAAAAGTTTTCAGCCGCGCCACGACTTACCTCGTGGCGTTCTCCCTCTTGATCTGCTCCGCTTGTTTTCTTTGGAGCTGCGAGCCCGGGGAAAAAGAACCCGACGGCCTCACGCAAGAGGAGCTGGACGCAGTACGCCTTGCAAAGTCCGCTGCAAAAGCCCACAACGGCAAGCTTTTGCTTGAAAAGGATTTTATGCTCTCCGTCGCTCCCTCCGACGGCACAGAAACCGCCTTTTTTGCACAAGGGAGCGCAGTTTGCGAAAAGGGCACAAACCCTTTGATGAGCGGTAAAATGACTCAGATCCAAGACGGCAGTGCCTCCACCTTTGACATCTACTACAAGGCAGGGGCTTACTATACGGCAAAGGGCGAAAACAAGTTTTACACCGTCATTGATAAGGAGCTTTTCACCAAGCAATTTATCTTTGCTGACGCTCTTGTTCTTGACCCAAACCACGTTGAAGACGTGGAAACGGCTGAAAGTGCCGATGGTACCATTTACAAATTCAAAGCAGAGCCCGAAGCCTTCACCGATGAACTGCAAGGTCTTCTCGGCGACGACATTTACTCAATTTGCGGGATAAAAAAAGCGGTAAAATCCAAAACCTCTTACAGTAACCTGTGGGTAGAGCTCCTTATTGACAGCGAAGGCGCTTTAAAAACGGAAAACATCAAATTCTCCGTCACACTCCATGACACGCCTCCCTACCTTCCCGGTGAAGAAGTCAACGAGGCAGACTACGCAAAAACCTTTAACGTGGATTACACAGTTACCGTCACAAGCACAGACAGCAATCTGTCCGTTACCGTTCCCACCACTTCCGAATTCATACTGATTGGCTAAAAGTTCATAAGTTTTAATAAAAAATTAATGACTTCGTGCTTTCATTTCGAAAACCCAAGTGTTATATTTTACCCGTAGTTACAAATAATTTATTAGGGGTGCTGAGAAATCGGCTGAGATAATACCCATTGAACCTGAACGGATAATGCCGGCGTAGGGAAAAATCCTTGAGCTTTCTGCTCGCGGTAAAGCTAAAACTTTACGCCGTACTTAATTTGCAAAGTACGGCGTTTTTATTTCTTCACCCCGAAGAAAGGAAATTTTTATGCAAAACAAGAAACAGGACTTTTTCAAAAAAGAACTGAGTGCCCTTGTGGAATGCGCCGTTCTCATCGCCTTGGGAATCGCCCTTGGCTACATTAAAATTCAGCTCGGACCTCAGGGAGGTTCTGTTGACATCGTTATGGTTCCGCTCTTTATCATCGCTTTTCGTCACGGACCTCTTTGGGGCGTTGGCAGCGGATTGGTTTACGGGTTGCTCAAATGCATCCTCGTGGGGGGAATCGGTTGGGGCTTGCCCTCCGTTCTTCTTGACTACGTCCTCGCTTACGGTGCGGTAGGCGTTGCCGGAGTTTTCAAGGGAAAGCAGTCGCTTTACGAATTAGGCGTAGTTTTGGGAGGACTCTTACGTTTTGCGGTACACTTCATTTCGGGCGTCACCATTTACGCAATCACCACTTCAACTGACCTTTTCGGAATGAACTTTACCAACGCTTCGCTTTACTCTCTGGTTTA
>JAFXKQ010000084.1 GCA_017531625.1 Clostridia bacterium
CCCTGTGCAAAGGCAGAACCGGCGCTCAAAGTAACGGAGCTTTGAGACGGGTTGAACAGCTTTATCATAATATGGCCCTCGTTTGAGGAATAATAGTAGTCCCCATCGATGATTCCCACCGTATTCATAAGCCTTAGTCCAAGCTTAAAACCAAGCCCGCTTCTGGGATAAATTTTGAGCACCCAACCGCCGTCAATGCGCACTCTTACCCTGTCGGAACAATCACGGAGCCTCCCGCAGGCAAAAAAACGTCGTAGGGTGCAAAGAAATCGTAACCCGCAGAGTGAACCGTTGCTCTCCTTGGGAGTTTTATCCCCTCGTAGGTCTCAATCTGCTCTACCGAGGCCTTTATGTCTTCGTAAAAACGGTCTGCACTGACCCTCTCAAATTTTGCGATTCTCTCCATGCTTTCTACTCCTTCGAAAACGGCTTTTAATACAGCTTTGAATTTATTCTATCATCCGCCCATTTTTTTGTCAATAGCGCTTGTTTTTCTTGACAAAGAAAGAAAAGCGTATATAATAGTATATAATAGTTGAACTCTGAGTAAATCTGTTAAAATCAGACTAAAAACACACGGGCTTTTACCAACCCGATTTCAGGACGTTATGATTAAAAAGTTTTTGATTATTTTGACGGTGATTTCTATGCTTTCTCTCTCAGCTGTTTCTGCATTTGCGGCAGAGGATGCGGTTTCGCTCTCCACCTCAGCCACAGGAACGGAGCTTTTGGCAAAGATGGCTCCCGCTGCCTTTACGGGTTCCGACGGTAAGGTTATGAACTACCGCATCTATTACTCGCCCGAGTACGACAGCAGCGACGCTTCCAAAGCGGCAAAGCTCATTATGTTTCTTCACGGTCTGGGTGAACGTGGGAGCGATAACGAAAAGCAAATTACCGGGATAGATTCACCCTTAAATTACATTTTATCCGATTACAACGACAACAGATACAAAACAGAACGCTACATTGTGATTGCGCCACAATGTCCGGAAGACGATTATTGGGTAAACGTGGATTTTTCCAAGGGCAGTTACGACATTGATGAAGTTGGTATGACTCCTGCTCTCACCCGTGCGAACGAGCTTATGGATTTTCTTGCGGAAAACGAAAACGTTGACCCCCAACAGCTTCTCGCCATCGGGATTTCCATGGGCGGTTACGGGGTTTGGAATCTGGCAATGAACTTCCCCGACAAGTTTGCTGCCATCGTCCCCATGTGCGGAGGCGGTGACCCCGACAAGGCGATTCTCATTTCCGACATGCGCATTTGGGCTTTTCATTGTGCCAACGATTCGGCAGTTCCGGTAAGTGCAAGCCGTGACATGGCAGAAGCGCTCAAAAAGTACGGTTCTCAGATGCGATACACCGAGTATGAAAACGGCGGACACGCAGTTTGGCGGGTTGCCGCTCAGGAGAGCGAGACCTCCGTTGCGGAATGGATTATTTCCGAGTCAAAGTTTGCCAAAACCTTTGCAATCAACACTTCCTGCAGCAAAGGCGGGGTTATAACCAAGAGTTTCGACGACGTTAATTTCGGCGGTTCTGCCATCGTGGACATCTCGCCCGACAAAGGCTACGTTTTGTCCAAGGTTGTTGTCGGCGACGACGCTATCCCCTTCTCCGAACTTTCGGACGACGGCGAAGGCGTTTATTCCTACATTTTGAAGGACGTCAGAGAGGATAAATCCGTTTACGCAGAGTTTAAACAGGAAATGCCCGAAAAGCTCGGCGGTGCAAAAAAAGGCACAATCGACAAATTGCTGAAAGCGTTGCCCCTTATCTCAGTAGGTTGTGCAGTCATCGGCGTTGCTCTTTGGTTTGCTTCGGACAAAAAGAAAAAGAACAAAACTGATTTGGACTGCAAAGACGGGGACGAAGAATGAGAGGGACTAAGGGGTTCTTCCTGCTGATTCTTGCTGTGGCTGTGATTTTTTCACTCTGTTCTTGTACGGAAAGCTCAAACAGCCCGACGTTCTCTGATGGCTCGGAAGATTTTGTAAACGGTTCCGATTTCACCACCGCAATGCACGGCGGAACTGCCAAGACCCTCACGGGGAATTGCCTCATTTACAACGTCTTTGTAAACGACGCCGAAAGTGAATGGACGGCAAAAGCGACGGAATCAGTCCTCGGAATGCTGGAAGAAGCCGCCAATTTTTTAGAACGCCGTTTTGAAGAGTCCGGCTCGGACGGCAAGCTTTCTGTTCGGTTTACGGATGCTTCAAACTCTGCTTTTCTAAGCTTCGACGAGGCTGCCCCCACCGACGCATCGGGGATGAACTGGCTGGGTTACGCCTTTTCCAAGACGGAACACGGAACTCCAAACGCTTATTTAAAACAGTGTGTCAAAAACGTGTCCGATTACGACAACGTGTGCTTTCTGTTTCTTTTCAACAAAGCGGGACGGAGTTTTGCAACACCCTACGATTCTCAGTACAAAGACTGCGAAGACTACCGTTACGAGAGGGCACAAATCTTTTTCAGCACGGACAGAAGCTTTGAGTATTTCTGCAATCCTTCGGTTTTAGCACATGAGCTTCTTCATCTTTTCGGTGCTGTTGATTTGTACGAACCACACGTTGACACGGAAGATGCAGCAAAGGTCGAGGAACTGTTCCCCACAGAGCTGATGCGTTTTGAACCGACGGACATCTTTCAAGCTGAAATCAGCAGCCTTACGGCTTACCTTATCGGTTGGACGAAGGTTTTACCCAACGAATACGGTTTTTTATTTGACTGAATTTACTTGCTTTAAATTAACTTAATTACATAAACGGACGTGACTTCGGGCAGGATACGCCCACGAAGTAACGGGAGGTGCATAAACAATGAATCCAAAATACAACAGGGTTTTATTAAAGCTTTCAGGAGAAGCCCTCGAAGGAAAAGACGAAATTCTCGATGCCGAAAAAGTTAAAAACGTCTGCGCAGTAATAAAAAAATGCGCTGACGAAGGCGCTTCTTTCGGAATTGTCATCGGCGGCGGAAACATCTGGCGAGGACGTCAGGGCCTCTGCGTGGAAAGAACCAAAAGCGACGGAATGGGAATGCTTGCCACGCTCATAAACTCCATTGCCATTTCCGACGCTCTCATCAAGCAAGGCTTGGATGCCAAGGTACTTTCTGCACTTGATGTTCAAAAGCTGGCTGAAAGCTTTTCCGCAGAAAAAGCTCGCTCCTACCTCGACCAAGGGAAAGCCGTGGTTTTCGCCTGCGGTACGGGCAACCCCTACTTCTCCACTGACACGGGTGCGATTCTGAGAGCTTTGGAATTCAAGGCTGACATCATTCTTTCTGCAAAGAACATCGATGCAGTTTACGACAGCGACCCCAAGCTTAACCCCAATGCAAAGCGTTACACCAACATAACTTACTCCGACATCATCAGCAAGGAGCTTGGAGTTGTGGACTTTTCCGCTTGCTGTATGGGCAAGGAGAACGGAATGAAAATGCTCGTGTTCGGTCTTAACGATCCGGAAAACATTTACCGCGCTGTAATGGGCGATGACCTGGGCACCGTCGTTGAGTAAAGCTTTCCCTTAATTTAAGTTAATTAAAATTCACAAAAAAATTCAAGAAAGGATTTTGCACATTTGCAAAAGGTAGCTAATCTATGAAACTTGACCTTAAACTATACGAAGAGAAAATGCAGAAATCCGTACAGGCTTACGCTTCAGAGCTTGACACGGTAAGAGTTGGCAGAGCCAGCTCCAAGGTGCTCGACAAGGTTACAGCACCCTACTACGGTACTCCCACCCTCATTTCTCAGATGGCAGAAATCAAGGCTGTTGACGCTAAAACACTGATGATCACTCCTTGGGATGCTTCCACACTTAAAGAGATCGAAAAGGCAATTTACGCTTCCGACATAGGCATCACTCCCCAAAACGACGGCAAGTCAATCCGTCTTGTTTTCCCCTCCCTCACCGAGGACCGCAGAAAAGAACTCACTAAGCAGACGGTAAAAATGGGTGAGGACGCTAAGGTAGCGCTCAGAAACATTCGCCGTGATGCAAACGATAAGTGCAAAGACATGAAGAAGAAGAGCGAAATGACCGAGGACGAGCAGAAGATCAGCGAAAAAGAAGTTCAGGACCTCACAGACAAGTACATCAAAGAGGTTGACAAGGTTGCCGAAAAGAAGAACAAGGAGATCATGGAGATCTGATTTCCCTTGCGTTTCAGCTTAATATTTTTTTGATTGTGAGAGGTGGCAGAGCTGTGTTCCGTTAAAGCTCTGCCGCCTCAAAAGGTATTAAAAGATGATTTTCAGCAAAAAAAGAACAAAGACCGAAGACAACGGTCTCAATGTTATCCCCAACCATCTCGCCATCATCATGGACGGTAACGGACGTTGGGCAACAAAGCGTCATTTGCCACGCACAGCGGGGCACAAGGCAGGCAGCGAGAATTTTGTAAAGACCGTTGACGAATGCGCAAGACTGGGCATTAAGTACCTGACGGTCTACGCCTTTTCTACGGAGAATTGGAACCGTAACCAAACCGAAGTGGACGGCATAATGGAGATTATGCGTTCATACATTGTTAAGTACGTACCTATTCTCGACAAGAAAAACATAAGGCTCAGAATTCTCGGTGACTTGAATTATTTTGACGAAGAATCGAGAAACGCTTTGATTGCCAGCGTAAAAAAGCTTGAAAACAATACGGCGTTTACCCTTTGCATCGCCCTAAGCTACGGAGGCAGACACGAAATTCTCCAGGCGGTCAACCGACTTTTGGCGGAAGGTAAAAACGAAGTAACGGAAAAAGAATTTGAAGAAGCGCTTTATACTGCGGGGATTCCCGACCCGGATTTTATTATCAGAACAAGCGGGGAGGAACGGATTTCCAACTTCCTCCTTTGGCAAAGCGCTTATGCGGAATACTACTTTACCAAAGTGCTCTGGCCTGACTTTGATGAATCGGAGCTTAGAAAGGCTTTGGTGGAATTCGGAAAAAGAAAACGCCGTTTCGGAAAATAAACGGCAGTTCAAGAGGAAAGCGGTAATTTAAGGAGAATTAAAGCTATGAAAACAAGAATTATCACGGCGATCGTAGGACTTGTCGTCCTGTTTCCCGTTTTGTATTTTGCAAACACGCCCGTATTCCCGGCGGCTGTTTCACTTTTGGCAGGGATCGCCGCTTACGAGATCGTTTCCTGTACAGGGCTTAAAGGCAAGCTTTACATCTCGATCCCCACGGTGATTTATGCTGTGGTTTTACCTGCAGTTCCGAGGGTACCGGTATTACTTCCTTTCGCTTCGGAGAGTTCTGACGCAGGGCTTGCCACCCTTGCGTTGACCGTCTTGTTAACCGCAATCTACGCATTGGTGATTTTCTCGTCAAACGTTTTCTTTTTCGAAAAGTTCAACTCCAAGGACTTGGGCAGCACGTTTTTACTAACAGTCTTTTACAGCTTTGCTTTTTTAGGTTTAGTGATGGCACAGATGGCCTTCCCCACGGAGTACCTTTTGATTTTCGTAGGTGCTTGGATGACCGACACGGCTGCCATTTTCGGCGGCAAGCTGTTCGGAAAGCACAAGCTCTGCCCAAAGCTCAGCCCCAAAAAGACGGTTGAGGGCGCAGTTAGCGGCGTTGTAGGTGCAGTTGTCGGATTCTTCGTTTTCGGATTGGTGGTTGACCTCGGGTTCCACGTTCACGTTAACTACCTACTCTACGCGCTCATCGCAATCCCCGTTTCCGTGGTTTCACAAATCGGCGACCTTGCTGCATCTGCTTTCAAGCGTACTTACGGAGTTAAAGATTACGGCAAACTCTTCCCCGGCCACGGCGGAATCCTTGACCGCTTCGACAGCATCCTCGCCGTTTCCCTTGCGGCACTTATCGGAATACTGGGCTTGGAGATTTTAAACCTATTGCAGTTTGGGGTTTAAGTTGCAGTTTAAATTTTAGGAGTTTCCAATGAAAGAAAGCCAAAAGACGATTTGTCTTCTCGGTTCTACCGGTTCCATCGGCGTACAGTCTCTTGACGTTGCCGAAAAATACGGCTACAAAATCAGCGCTCTCGCCGCTAACCGCAGTGTGGCAAAGCTTGAAGAACAGTGCCGTCGGTTTAAGCCCGACACAGCTTACATTTCAGAGCCTTACTACTCAGACTTGAAGACCCGACTTGCCGACACAGCAACAAAAATCGTTACGGGAGACGGCGCACTTGAAGCTCTTGCAGCTGAAAGCGAGGGCGACACGGTAATCAACGCCCTCATGGGAATCAGAGGTCTTCGCCCCACCCTTTCCGCCATTGAAGCAAAAAAGGACGTGGCTCTGGCAAACAAGGAAACTCTTGTTGCAGGCGGCGAAATCGTCATGAGCAAGGTAGCAGAAAAAGGCGTAAAACTCTTACCTGTGGACAGCGAACATTCCGCCATTTTCCAATGTCTGCAAGGCGGCGGAAAAATCAAGCGCATCCTGCTCACCGCCTCCGGCGGTCCGTTTTACGGCAAGACCTACGGAGAGCTTAAAGGAATCACTCCTGCCGACGCCTTGAAACACCCAAATTGGAGCATGGGGCAAAAAATCACCATCGACAGTTCTTCACTGATGAACAAGGGGCTTGAATTTATCGAAGCAATGCATCTGTTTAACGTATTGCCTGAGCAAATAGAGGTAATAATCCATAGAGAGAGCGTCATTCATTCGATGGTGGAATTTGAGGACAACGCAGTTATTGCCCAACTCGGGTCTCCCGACATGAGGCTTTGCATTCAGTACGCGCTTACTTACCCGAACAGAGCCCCCTCCCTCGCTACTCCTCTCGACTTCAAAGCCATCAGAAGTTTGAGCTTTGACGTTCCCGACGAAGAGACCTTTTCACTCCTCGCACTCGCTAAAAGAGCGGCGGCCAAGGGCGGGTCAATGCCCGCAGTGATGAACGGCGCAAACGAGGCGGCGGTTGCTCTTTTCCTTGACGGGAAAATCAAATACACGGACATTTTCGAAGCCGTTACCGAAGTTACCGAGAACGCTCCCTTTACTCTGAGTCCAGACCTTGAACAAATCGAGGAAGCGGACGCTTTTGCCCGTGAACAGATCTACAGCTATTTTGGTTAACACCAAATCACCATAACCCATCAGACAGCCTCTTGAAAGGACATCTTACCAATGAGTTTAATTTGGACAATCATTCTTACGGTTTTAATTTTCGGTGCATTGATTTTCGTGCATGAATTAGGCCACTACCTGGTGGCACGCAGTTTCGGCATCGGAATCAGAGAATTTGCTATCGGAATGGGCCCTAAGCTCTTTTCCTGGAAGGGGAAGAAAAACGTTTTCTCCCTCCGTGCCTTCCCCATCGGCGGATTTGTCGACACGGTGGGCGAAATGTCCTCGGACACGGAACCTTCTCCCGAGGATGAGGGAAAGACACCTTTTAACACAAAGCCCCTTTGGCAACGTTTTTTGGTGGTTCTTGCAGGTCCTTTTATGAACGTCGTAATCGGACTGCTCGTTATGGCAGTCATCGTCGTTTCCCAGCCGATTCTCGCTTCTACGATAATCGCAAGCTTTTCCGAAGATTCGTACAGTACAAGCAACTTGGTTTACGTTACAGAGTCCTTCGGGGATTTTGAAAAAGGCGACATCATTCTTTCTGTAAACGGGGAAAAGGTCACAGCAGAGGACGGAATTGAAGCTTTCGAGAAGACCGTTGGTTCCTCCCCCGTAAACAAGATCGAGGTTGTAAGAAAAAACAGCGATTCAATCAAGAAAGAGCTTACGCTTAAAGGCGTTTCCGTTCCTACGGAGTTCCTTTCCCTAAACGAGCAAGGTTACATCGTCTTTACTCAAGCAACCGAACAGTTTGAAAAAGGCGACATCATTCTCAAAGCAAACGGTGCCGAAATCAAAAACGGACAGACCCTTGAATCTTTTATTGAAACCTACGGCTCCAAGAACTTGGACAGCCTTGTTCTCCTTCGTGAAAACGGGAACTACTTCTTTGAAAACGTTTCCCTTGACTACTCCAAGCTTGCGGTAAGCGACAGCCTTGAAATCAACGACAAGGTGCTTTCCGTAGAAGGCGACAAAATAAGGGTTTACACCGACCTGAGCTACGCAGTAATGAACAAAGGCTCAGAACCCGTTTCCATGACGGTTCTCCGCGGCGAAGAAACCGTCAAGCTCGAAAACGTAATTTTTCCCAAGTTTGCACAAAGCGGTATCGTTTTCGGCGAATGTGACTTCAAGCTTTACAGACAGGAAAAAACCTTTTCCGCCGTTGCATACAACGCCGTTTTTCAATCCCTTACAACACTCAGAATGACAGTTGAATCATTGATCGACACGTTCAGAGGCAGATACGGCATTGAAGCGCTTTCAGGCCCCGTGGGAATCGGCAGTGCTGTGGGTGAAGCGGCAAAGAGCTCCTCGCCTGTTTCAAGCATAATGTCCCTTTTGGCAACGGTTTCTCTGAGCCTCGGAATTGCCAATCTCTTGCCCTTACCGGTTCTTGACGGCGGAAGGCTTCTTCTCTTCATCATTGAAGCGGTACGCAGAAAGCCTTTAAGCGAAAAGGTCGAGCAAACACTTATGGCGGCAAGCATGCTCCTCGTTCTCGGCCTCATGGCAATCATTATGTTCAAGGACATCGTAAATCTGTTTTAGCTAAACATTTGAAATTAAAGCATCTGTAAAAAACTCAAAGCACGGTTTTCACGGAGAACAACGCAATGAACGGAAATAAAAGCGGAATACAAAGAAAAATCACACGCCCCGTCAGAGTTGGCGGCTTGGTTCTCGGAGGAGGTAACCCAATCCGCATCCAATCAATGACAAACGCACCCTCCTCTGACAAAGAGGCCACCCTTGCCCAAGCCCTCGCTCTTAAAGAAGCGGGATGCGAGCTTGTCCGCCTTGCAGTAAACAGTACAGAGGCAGTAAAAAGCGCTGCGTACTTGGCAGAAAATGCGGGGATGCCCATCGTGGCAGACATTCATTTTGACTACAAGCTTGCCATAGAAGCGGCCAACGCAGGGGTTTCAAAAATCCGCATCAATCCGGGCAACATCGGAAGCCCTGACAGGATAAAAAAGCTGGTTGCGGTTTGTCTGGACAAAAAGGTTCCCATCAGGATCGGCATAAACAGCGGTTCTCTTGAGAAAAAACTTCTTGCGAAGTACGGAGGTCCAACAGCGGAGGCTTTGGCAGAAAGTGCGATTCTTTCAGCTGAAACCCTTGAAGGCTTCGGCTTTGGCGACATCGTTCTTTCGGTCAAGAGTTCAGACGTGCTGACGATGATCAAAGCAAACAGAATTTTATCCGAGAAATGCGTTCATCCGCTCCATCTCGGAGTTACGGAAACCGGCACAAAGGAAAAAGGAAGCATTAAATCAGCCATTGGCATCGGCTCCCTTTTGGCAGACGGCATCGGCGACACTTTAAGAGTTTCCCTCTCTGACAACGTGGTTGAAGAGGTCAAGGCGGCTAAAAACATTCTTTCCGCCCTCAAAATCCGAAGCGGGATCAACCTCATCTCCTGCCCCACCTGTGGGAGAACCGAAATCGACCTAATCGGAATCGCTTCAAGGCTTCAAGCCGAGATTGATAAAATCAAAACGGATGAAGCAATCGATGTCGCTCTCATGGGGTGCATAGTCAACGGTCCCGGAGAAGCCAAAGAAGCAGACGTAGGTGCGGCAGGGGCCGGAAAGGATGCCGTGATTTTCCGACACGGAGAGATAATAAGAAAAATCAGCGAAGAGGAGATTCTCCCGGAATTACTTAAAGAAATCAATTCAATCATTAAAGAGAGAAAACAGTAAAACAAAAGAATTTCAGAAGCAGGACAGAGTTTATGAAGAGCAAATTTTTAGCACAGCTTAAAAGATACATACCTACAGCAGCACAGGAGAAGGCGCTTGAAAATCTGGTGGATTACAAAATTTCCACCGATAAGGAAAAGCGTCTGCTTACCTGCGCTGCTTCCTTTTCATCTTACGTGAGTAAAAAAGTGATTTTTTCCATCGAAGCGGCGATAAAGAAGGCTTACGACCTTAACGAAGTGTTCATCAAGCCTTTCTACGAAAACACGCCCTTTGAGCTTCGTTACGCTCTGGACACCATCGAAACTTTTTCACGTTACGACGGAAAAGGCGTGGCTGTTGGATTTTTCAGCGACTGCGGTTTTGATTTTGACGGCGAGAGATTTGTAATCAGGCTCAGAGACGGGCTTGAACCGAGTTATCTGTACCGCATTAAAGCGGAGCGTTTTTTCGAGTCCTGCATTCTTTCCGAGTTTGGAACAAAGGTAAAAGTCATTTTCATCGGCAACGAAAAGTTTACTTTCCAATCCGCAGAGGTTGCAGAGTTTGAAGCAAACGCGAGAAAAGAATCTGCGGCAAGACTCGATGCTTTGGAAGCCGAGCAGAGAGAAGCAGAAAGAATCAAAGCTGAAAAGCAGGAACGTGAACGCGAAGCGAGGGAAAACCCCAAGGACGTTTCCTTTAACGCAGAAGAAACGGTTTCCGCAGAGCCTGTTTATGACGAAGCAAACGAAAACATCTTCCTTTGCGGAAAGATGAAATTTGACATTTCGGGCAAGGAAACCGTTGAGGGCAAAGAAATCCACTCACTTCCCAAGCCCATCAGACTCAGAGAACCGGACAAGCGGATTGCTTTCTGTTGCGAGCTTTTCAAAATCGAAACCAAGGACACACAGGACGGCTCAAAAACCCGTGTCAAGCTTTACGTTACGGATCTTGACAGCTCCATCATAGTTAAAATAAATGTGGACAAGGGAGCAAAGGTAACCTCTCTTAAAGCGGGTACCGCCCTTATGATTGAAGGCAGAGTGAGCTTCGACACCTACGAGGAGGAGTACGTTGTACGCGCCTCGTCCATCGAAAAAATCAAGCGGATCAACCGCAAAGACACCCACCCTACTCCCAGAGTGGAGTTGCATTTACATACAAACATGAGCGCATCCGACGGGCTTTGTGACGTTGACAAACTGGTAAGCCTTGCGGAAAGCTGGAACATGCCCGCCATCGCCATTACCGACCACGCAAACTTGCAGTCTTATCCTCTTTTGATGAAAGCCACAACCAAGAAACGCGGCGGTCCTTCCACCGTAAAGCCCATTTACGGAATGGAAGGCTACCTTGTGGACGACACGGCAAGAGCCGTCTTTGATTACAAAGGGACGACGGACACGAGCCTTTCCGAAGGGACGTTTGTCCTCTTCGACATAGAAACCACGGGACTTTCCCCCAGAAACTGCGGAATCACGCAGATTGGCGGTTTGAAGTACCGTGGCGGCGAAATAATTGACGAGTTTGAAACCTACGTAAATCCCGGAATGCCCATTCCCCAAAACATAACGGAACTTACGGGCATTACGGACGCAATGGTTAAAGACGCACCGAGCGAAAAGGATGCGGTAGAAGCGTTTCTGCGTTTTGCGGGAGAACACATGCTGATCGCCCACAACTCCCCCTTTGACGTGAGTTTCATCCGCAGGGTTTCGGATGAGCACAAGCTTAACTTCAACAACCCGTCTTTGGACACGGTTTCCCTTTCGAGGTACTTAAATCCCGAGCTGTCAAGGCACCGTCTTGACACCTTGGCTGAGTACTTCAAGCTTGGCGATTTCGACCACCACAGAGCGACAGACGATACAAAAATGCTTGGGATGATTTTCAACTGCATGGTTGAGAAACTTCAAAAGCAAGGGGTTTACACGGTAAACGAAATGCTTCAAGCCATGGAAGCAAATGCCGATCCCAAAAAGATAAAAAACATTTATCACATTACCATCCTTGTCAAGAACGCCACGGGACTTAAAAACCTTTACAAAATCGTTTCTTCCTCCTACCTCAATTCCTTTTACTACCGTCCGAGGATTCCCAAAACCTTGATAAACGAGTACCGTGACGGACTTATCATCGGCTCTGCCTGCGAGAGGGGCGAACTGTACTCTGCCCTCGTTTCGGGCGAAAAGAAGTACGCAGACCTTCTTAAAATCGCCGATTTCTACGACTACTTTGAAATCATGCCGAATCCCGTCAACGCTCATCTCATCGAAAAAGGCATTGCAAAGGACATAAACCACCTCAACGAGGTAAATAAACAAATCATCAGCATTGCAAAGAAGCAGAAAAAGCTTGTGGTTGCCACGGGAGACGTCCATTTCATCGACCCCGACGACAGCGTTTACAGAGACATTCTGCTGTTTGACCAGAAGACCGCTTTTGACGAGCATCCCGCCCCTCTGTACCTCAGAACAACGGAAGAAATGCTCGAAGAATTTGCTTACCTCGGAGAAGAACAAGCGTTTGAAGTGGTTGTTACAAACACAAGAAAAATTGCCGACATGATCGAAGTTGTGCTCCCGATTCCCAACGGAAAGTACACTCCCGAGCTTCCGGGCGCAACGGAAGAGCTGATCCAGCTCTGTTACGACGTGGCGCATGAAAACTTTGGAGACCCTTTGCCTAAGGTTGTGGAGGACAGACTGAAAAAAGAGCTTGATTCAATCATCACAAACGGCTTTGCTTCCCTTTACATGATTGCGGTAAAGCTGGTAAAACACAGTGAAGCAAACGGTTATCTCGTCGGTTCGAGAGGCTCCGTAGGCTCCTCCGTAGTCGCCTCCTTCTCGGGAATCTCTGAGGTTAACCCTCTGCCGCCCCATTACAGATGCCCCAAGTGTAAGAAAAGCATCTTCTTCACCAAAGGCGAAGTGGGAAGCGGATTCGACCTGGAGGACAAGAAGTGCGAGAAATGCGGCGTGGACATGATTCACGACGGCCACGACATTCCCTTTGAAACCTTCTTGGGCTTCAAGGGCGACAAAGACCCCGACATTGACCTTAACTTTTCGGGAGAAATCCAAAGCACCTCCCATAAATACACAGAAGTTCTTTTCGGCGCTCAAAACATTTTCCGAGCAGGCACGGTTTCCGCCGTGGCGGAGAAGACCGCCTTCGGTTACGTGAAGAAGTACCTGGAAAGCAAAGGACGTTCCATCTCCAAAGCCGAGATGACAAGACTCGCGGCAGGCTGTACCGGCGTTAAACGCACCACGGGACAGCACCCTGGAGGAATCGTTGTCATTCCCAAAGAATACGACATTTACGACTTCACCGCCGTACAGTACCCCGCAAACAAGGAAGAAAGCGGAGTCATCACCACCCACTTTGCATTCGAGTACTTGCACGACACGCTTTTGAAGCTCGACATGCTCGGGCACGACGTTCCCACCCTTTACCGCAAGCTCACTGACTACACGGGAATCGACGTGCGTACCGTTCCCATGAACGACAAAAACGTCATGGAACTTTTCCTCTCAACCAAGCCCCTCGGAGTTAAACCCGAGCAAATCAACAGCAACGTCGGCACCTACGGAATGCCCGAATGCGGTACCCCCTACGTGCGTAAAATGCTGGAGGTTGCCCGCCCGAAATGCTTCTCAGACCTGCTTCAGATTTCGGGTCTTTCCCACGGAACGGGCATCTGGCTCGGCAACGGTGAGGATCTCATCAACAACGGCACCTGCACCATTTCCGAAATCATCGGTACCCGTGACAGCATCATGCTTTATCTGGTTCAAAAAGGCGTCAACTATTCAAGCGCCTTCAACATAATGGAGTCCGTCCGTAAGGGTAAGGGCGTAAGCCCCGAGTACGAGGCAGAAATGATTGAAGCAGGAGTGCCTGAATGGTACATCACATCCTGTAAAAAAATCGAGTACATGTTCCCCAAAGCCCATGCGGCGGCGTACATGATTGCAGCGCTTAGACTGGGTTGGTTTAAGGTCTACAAACCCCTTGAGTTTTATGCGGCTTACTTTACGGTAAAGCAAAGCGGATTCGACGCGGAACTCATGTTGGAAAAACGCAACATTTCAAAGGCTATCAAAGAGCTTGAAAACGCTCCCAACACCACCGCTAAGGAAGAGGAAACCCTCTCCGTTCTTTACATTGTTGCAGAAATGTACGCAAGAGGGATTGAGTTTTTGCCCGTAGACATTTTTAAATCCGATTCCTTTGCCTTCATTCCCGAAAACGGAAAGATAAGACTTCCGCTTTCCTCTCTTAACGGACTTGGAGCTTCTGCGGCGGAAAACATTCATAAAGCCGTTAATTCCGGCGAGGTAATGACCGTAGACGACCTCAAACGTCAAGCGTCGCTGACTAAGACAGTTATGGAGATTCTTAAAAAGAACAACTGCTTAGGCAACCTTCCCGAATCCCACCAGCTCACCCTTTTCTAAGAAAATCAAAAATAGGAAGTTGATCAGAAATGCTTTTAGATTACCATTTGCACACACATTTTTCCGCAGATGTTCCCGACGACACGGGAGCAACGGCGTCTCAGATTTGCGAAAGAGCCATCGAACTCGGTCTTGATGCGGTTGCGATCACGGATCACTACGATGCGGACAACGTTTACATTTATAAAACCGACAACATTAATTTTGAAGAAGTGGCAAAGGAGGTTCTTGCCGCAAAGGAAAAGTACGCAGGTAAAGTAAACCTCCTCCTCGGCATCGAGTTTGCTCAAGCTGCCCACGCAGAGGAACAGTCAAGAGCACTTCTTGACCGTTTGCCCTTTGACTTTGTGCTGGGTTCTGTCCACGCTGTCAGAAACAGCTGTGACTTCTACAGTGTAGACTACGAGAACGCCTCTGACGACAAACTGATCAGACTGTTTGAAACCTACCTTTCCGAAATGAACGAGATGATCGACCTTTTCCCCCTTTCCTCCCTCGCACACATCAGCTACCCCTACCGTTACTACAAAGGCCACGGCAAGGACGGCGTAATCAAATTCAATGAGAAAAAGGGAGAATACTTTGAACCGATTCTCAAAAAGATCGTCGAAAAAGGCATTGCTCTTGAAGTAAACACCTCGGGTTTACGCCAAGGATTGGGAACGACACTTCCCGACTCTGAATTGATAAAGCGTTACAAGGAATTGGGCGGAGAGCTGATTACCGTAGGTTCCGATGCCCACTACCTCAAGGATCTTGGCAGTAACGTGGCGGAAACCTTTGAAAGACTGAGAAGTCTCGGATTCAAATACATTACCACCTTCAAGGAGCGAAAGCCTTTCCCCGTACTCCTTTAAGGCGTTGGAGATACGATTTATGACAGTTACAGAAAAAGCCTTCGCAAAGCTTAACCTTTGCCTTAAAGTGGGCGAAAAAATGGAAAACGGCTACCACGGCGTCGAAACCGTAATGCAGAGCTGTTCCCTTGCGGACGAGCTGAGGTTTACGGACACGGACGGCGGAATCATTGAAATCACCTCCACAGACAAGGATTTACCTACGGACAGAGGGAATTTGGTCTACCGTGCAGCGGAGACGTTCTTTGCACACACAGGAATCAAAAGCGGAGTTAAGATTCATGTAAGTAAGATGATTCCAAAAGCCGCAGGACTCGGCGGAGGCAGTACCGATGCGGCGGCTACCGTAAGAGGACTTAACCGCCTTTTCAAAACGGCACTGTCTTACGGCGAGCTTGAAGAGCTTGTCGCCCCCTTGGGTGCAGACGTTCCGTTCTGTGTCCGTGGCGGAACTTGTTCCGCAGTCGGAATCGGGAACGTTCTCTCACCGCTCCCCGACCTTGAAACCTTTAACTTGGTCGTTGCCGCAGACGGAGAAGGGATTTCCACCCCGCTTATGTACTCGGAATTTGACCGCTTGCCCGAAAAGCGTTGTGCGGTAAATTACCGTCTGATGCTTGACTACATTATGGATGGGGAGATGGAGAGAATGGCAATCACGGTTGCAAACTCATTCTCCGCAATCGCAAAAGAATTGCGTCCCCAAATCAGTGCCGTGATTGAAGAACTGAAAAACTACGGTGCGCTTTGTGCCGAAATCAGTGGCACGGGTCCTTCGGTCTTTGGAATTTTCCGCACAGAAAAAAGAGCAAAAGAAGCGGCAGAAGCGTTGAATTCAAAAGGGATTTTCGCCGTTGCCTGCAAATCAACCTTTGCCTTAGACGAATAACACCGTGTTTTGCCTGTCAATACTCCTGAATGAAAGGAGCATTGACTTTATGAAAAATTTACTTAACAAGATTCAACCCCGCCGTTTTGTTCTGTTTCTGAGCCTTTGCCTTGTGCTTACCGCCTTCTGTGATTTGTTTGCGTTCAAGAACGCAGAAAAGGTTTACGACAGCGTGATAAGACTCCACGTACTCGCCGCCTCGGACAGCGAGCAAGACCAGGCAATCAAGCTTTTAGTCAGGGATCGTCTGCTTGAAGAATCTGACTTTCTCTTTCAAGGCGCAGAAACGCTTGAGTCTGCAAAGGAAAATGCCCCCACAGCAGGAGAAAAAGCCGTAGAAATCGCAAATTCCGTCCTCGCTGAACAAGGTGTTGACTACACGGCTCATTTTGAGTGGGGGACAGAAAACTACCCTACAAGGGAATACGACGGGATCAGCTTTCCTGCAGGAAATTACTACTCCTTACGCCTCGTTCTGGGGGACGGCGAGGGACAAAACTGGTGGTGTGTTCTTTTTCCGCCGCTTTGTACCTCAGCAGCCACCGCCAAACAAGGGCTTACAAGCGTAGGTCTTGACACAAAGGCGCAAAAGGTTTTCACCTCCCCTGCAAGAAAGTACGTTTTCAGATTTAAACTCCTTGAGCTTCTGTTTTCGTAAAAAACGGAGGTTCTGAATCAACGGAGTGCCGACAAGCAACGAACGGAGGGATCGGCTTTGCTTTACCGCATTTTCGGCCGCGCAGGAAGCGGAAAAACGGGTTACCTCACGGAATGTCTGCGTGAAAGACTGGAACGTGGCGATGAATGCATTTTCATCGTTCCGGAACAGCAGACAGTAGCCACGGAACGGCTTTTACAAAAAAGCGGAGCCGCAGGGCTTCTGTGCGAAATTTTAAACTTTGAGCGCTTGCCCAACCTCGTTAAAAGAAGCGAGGGTGGGCTTGCTTTGCGTTTTATCGACGGCGGCGGAAAGACCGTGTTAATGAAACTGTGTCTTGACAAGCTCGCCGATGAGCTTAAAGAGTACGGACGTGGAGGCGTTAACCTTGTAAAAGAGCTTATCGCCACTCTTAAAGTTCTTAAAATGAACAAAATCACTCCCCCACTTCTTTCGGAGCTCTCCGCACGCATCGAGAAAAGCGGCGACAAACGCCTCGGGGCAAAGCTTCATGACCTTGGACTCATTTTTAAAGAGTACCAAAGCCGACTTGAAGAAGGTTTTGCCGATTCAAGCGACGAGCTGAGCAGACTATCCGAGCTCCTCAAAGAAAGCGATTTCTTTAAAGGCAAACACGTCTTTGTTGACGGCTACTACACTTTTACGGAACAGGAGTACGCGGTCCTTAAAGAAATCATAAGAACTGCGGAAGACGTGTTTGTGAGTTTTGTTTGCGACGAGGACGACACGGGAATCTTTGACGAAAACGCGGGTGCGGCAAAAAGAATCCGCACTTTTGCCATGACGGATTTTCAAGACATCTTTATGCCGGAACCGATCAGAAGCACTGACGAGGGATTAAAAACGGCTGAAAAACTGCTTTGGCACACGGAAAGAGAAGCGTTTACGAAAAAAGCCGAAAGCATTTCTCTTGTAAAATGCGCAAACCGTTTTGACGAGGCGGAAAGCGCCGCCGCCGAAATTTACCGTTTACTGGGTAAAGGATTCAGCTTTAATGACATCGGGGTAGTTTTCCGCAACTGTGCCAATTACGATGGCATAATCGATGCGGTTTTTGAAAAGTACTCCATTCCTTACCACTTTTCCGTTAAGGACAGCGTAGCGTCCAAGCCTTTTTCAGCCTTTGTAACGGGACTTTTGGAAATGGCGGCAAGCAACTTCTCCCTCTCTTCGGTCAAAAAGTACCTGAAAAGCTCTTTTTCCGTTCTATCACCCGAAGAGACCGACCTTCTTTTGCGCTACGCCGTTTCTTGGAAGCTGAGGGGTAAAGCGTGGAAAAACGAAAAGGATTGGATGATGAACCCCGACGGCTACAAAGCAGAGCTTTCCGCAGAAGGCGAAGAAACTCTGATTGCGGTGAACAAAGCACGCAGAAAGCTTCGGGACTCCGTGGTTTCCACCGTGGAAGAACTTCAAAGCAAGGACCTCACCTTAGACCGTGGGGCAAAAATCATTTACCGCCATCTTTTGGAATGCCAAGCCGACCGTCGTCTTGTTGAAGCTTCAGAACGCTTGAAGAATGAAGGCAACGCAGACGAAGGCGCAAGACTTGTTCAGTTGTGGGACGTTTTTATTAACATTTTTGACCAACTTTTCCTTCTCGCCGAGGGAAGCAGAACCACAGCCAAGGAGCTGAAGGAGCTGGTGGAAATCATGCTGGACGAGTACTCAATCGGAAGCATTCCCGGTTACAGCAACGCTGTCACAGTGGGAGACGCAAAGCTCCTTCGTTGCGGAGGAGTTAAAGCACTGTTAGTGCTCGGAATGCTTGACGGAGAATTCCCGTCACTTTCCCCAAAGGGTGGAATTTTCACTCTCTCAGACGGATTACGGCTGGAGAAAGAGGGCGTTTCGATTGTCAGAAACATAGAAAGGGAACTAAACGAAGAACGTTTTCTATTTTACGTATGCGTTTCCTCGCCCACGGATTACTTATACCTCAGCTACCCCGACGAAGGGAACCCCTCCCCTGCCTTCATTGATTTGGCAGAGCTTTTTCCGTACAACAGCATAAGACTGTTCGGAGCAGATGAACGGGATCGGCTCTTTTGCAAACGTGCGGCATTTGACCGTTTGCCCTTCATCAAGGATGAAAAGCTTAAATCCGCTGTAACAGAAGCCTTGAAGCAGGATGCAAATTACAAGGAAATGCTGGAACGCAGTTGCGTCCCCTTGCAGGATGAAAAAGCTTACCTTGGGGAAAACACAGCCAATCTGCTGTTCCTCTCCTCCACCAAAATCGAAAAATACAACAACTGCGCCTTTTCCTACTTGCTTAATTACGTTTTAAAGCTTAAAGACAACCGAGTCAACAGCTTTTCAAGTCTTGACGTGGGAAACTACCTGCATAAAATGCTTGAAGACTACATGACGAAGCGAATGGAAAGCGGAGAGTTCAAAGGCGCCTCTCCCGCTGAAACGAAACTGGAGCTTGATTTCCTTTCTGACTCCTACGTAAAATCCGTGATGCAATCGCCCCCTAAGCGTGTTTTATTCCTTATCGAAAGGCTCAAAAACATGCTGGAGTACGTTTGCCTCAGCCTTAACGAAGAGTTCGCTCACAACCGATTCCGTCCGTGCGGACTTGAAGTCCAAATCGGGCACGGCGGACTTGTTCCCGCCCGCACCTTCACTACCCCCAAGGGAAGAAAGCTTTACACCCTGGGTAAAATTGACCGTGTGGACGATTACAAAGAAAACGGGAAGCGTTACGTGAGAGTAGTTGACTACAAAAGCAGTGATAAAGGCTTTTCGGCAGACAAGGTAAAAGAGGGCGAGAACATTCAGATGCTTTCCTACCTTTACGCCATTACGGAAAACGACAGCTCAGCCGTTCCCGCCGCAGTTCTTTACAGACCTTTGGTTTTGCCCAAAGACGGAGAAAATCCTCAGTCGACCCTGCGCCAAAACGGAATAGTTCTGGACGATCCCGAATTGATTTCAAAAATGGATGACAGCGACGGAACTTCATTTTTGCCCGTCACGCTGAAAAAAGACGGCGAAATTTCAAAGCAGGGCATTGCGAACGCAGTAAGCGATGAAGGCTTCGACAAACTTAACGAAGAAATCCGTGAGCTTATCTGCGAAGTGGGCGAAAAAATCTGTGACGGCGACATGGGCGTAAAACCTTTGAGAAAAAAAGAAACCGACTGCAAACACTGCCCTTACGGAGAAGTTTGCCGTCAGAAAAAACCAAGTAAAACTTACTAAGGAAAAGGAGGACGGTCAAATGGAATTTACAAAAAGTCAAACAGACGCAATAAACACCATGGGCAAAGACCTCCTGGTTTCCGCAAGTGCGGGAAGCGGTAAGACCTCGGTACTTACCGAACGAATCGTCGGGCGCATAAAGCTGGGTGAAGACTTGGAGAATTTTCTTGTGGTTACCTTCACCAACTCCGCCGCCGAGGATTTGAAACGAAAGTTGCAGAGCAAACTGGGCGAGTTGATAAAGAACAATCCAAAGGACAAACGCCTGAAGAACCAGCTTTATAAATTACCCTGTGCCAGCATCGGCACGATTCATTCCTTTTGCCTTAGAATAATCAGAGAGAATTTTTCTCTTCTTGAGCTTCCGTCAAAAATTAACGTCGGTGAAGAATCCCTCTTTCATTCCATGCAAAACGAGTGCATCGAAGACCTGATTACAGAGCTTTGCGAATCCGATGACGAAAGCATCGCTTTGTTGCTTGACAACTTTGCAACCTACAAAAGCGACAAAGGATTGGTTGACGTAATTCTTGCGCTTTATTCCACAATAAGGGCTTTCCCTTTTTACTTAAAGTGGCTTGATTCCACACTCGAAGCCCTGAGGGAAGAAAAAGAATCCTTCTTAAACAAAGGTTTTTTCTCCACTCCCGGAGGAAAAATCTTAAAACCTCATCTCATTCGCAAGCTGAACTACGCCTTGGAAAACGCAGTTTACGGGGCACAGCTCTGCGTTGCGGAGGGGAGTGATAAAAACGAAGCGGTTTTCATCGAGCTTCAGGAAAAAATTGCTGACTTAAAATCCGCAGCCGAAAAGAGTTACGAGGACTTTTGTGCCGAAACCGTAAACTTCAAATACCGAAACCTCAGCAAAGCCTCCGAAGAAGCCAAAGACGTCAAAAAAGCGGTTGTTGAATCCGTAAGCACCCTCGCAAAGAGTTACGTTGTTGCCCCCGCAGTCATCAGCGATGAGTACGATGAGAGCATCAAGGTTTTAAGCGCACTCATCTACGTGATCAAGCTCTTTGACGCCTCCTTTACCAAGAAAAAGCGTGAACGGGCTATGATAGACTTTTGCGACATCGAACAGCTTTTTCTATCCCTCCTTCTGAAAGAAGCCCCCGATGGCGGATACATAAAAACCGATCTTTGCCGTGCCCTCACAAAGACCGTGGGAGAAATCTTCGTTGACGAGTACCAGGACGTAAGCCCGCTTCAGGACATGATTTTCAAGGTCATCTCCAAAGGAAACAACAGATTTATGGTGGGGGACGTAAAGCAAAGTATTTACCGTTTCAGAAACGCTTACCCTGACATTTTCATCGGCTACAAGGAGTCTTTTGCAGACTTGGAAGAGGCTAAGGACAAGGCGAGGATTTTACTCAGAGAAAACTTTCGCTGTTCAAAAAGTATCGTGGGATTTGTCAACCTTTTGTTCACTCAGATTTACACAAAAGCCACCGCAGACAGCGACTACGCAGGGGAAGAACTGATTTACGGCCGTGGAAGCGGTTCTGACTTTCCTGTTAAAGTCAAAGTGTTCACCGACGCCAAGGAGGACGAAACTTACGCCGAGGCGCATTTTATAGCTTCTGAAATTAAGAATTTAATTAACGAAAACAAGGATGACGGAACCCCCATAAGATACGGCGACATAGCCGTTTTGATGAGAAGTCTCAGCAACCAAAAAGTTTACGCCGAGGTCTTTTCGGAGTACGGAATTCCCTGCCTTTGCGCCCGCAGTACGGAAAAACTTTTCGAACGTCCGGAAGTGCTTTTAGTCATTTCTGCGCTGAGGGTAATAGATAACCCGACGGACGACCTTTCCCTTGCGGCTCTGCTCAGAAGTCCGGTTTACGGCTTCACGGCACAGGAGTTAGCGGCAATCTGCCGTTCCGGGCATTCCACGCTTTACAAGGGAGTAAAGAACTACTCGGAAAGAGGAAAGCTCTTAAAAAGAGGACGTTACACTTTAAAGCGCTTAGAAAAAAAGCACTTCAAAAAGCCCTCACACCTTACCGCAGTTAATCCCAACTGCAACGAGCTTTCAAAGAAGTGCCGTGATTTTTTGGACTCGCTTGAATCCTACCGTTCAAGCGCACTCTTGCTCCCTTCTCACAAACTGATCTGGCTCTTCTACCAAAAAAGCGGGGTTTTCTCTTACCGGCCAAAGGGTACGCAAGAAGAGCATCAGGGTAACCTCTTAAAGTTTTACCAATGGGCGAAGGAAGCGGAAGGCGGAGCATTCAAAGGCGTTTCAGCGTTTGTCGAACACCTCAACCAAATGACGGAAAATGACCAAAGCCCCGAAGCAACCGACGCTGTTTCCGATGATGCGGTAAGATTTATGACCGTTCACGCCTCAAAAGGACTTGAGTTCCCCGTGTGCTTTGTGGCAGAGCTGGGCAAACAAATCAACAACAAGCACAAAAACGCCTCCGTCTCCGTTGACCGTGACGGAGGATTGGCTTTCAAATTGGCTCACCAAAAGGAGGCCTCCATAAAGAGCACTTTAAGGCGTGACTGCTTTATTCTGAAAGAGACCAGAGATTTGATTGCGGAAGAGCTGAGAGTGCTGTACGTAGCCTTCACAAGAGCAAGAGAACGCCTCTACGTCAGCGGAACCGTCAACGGCGACATCTCGGATTTGGAAAAGCATAACGTTTACAATCCAAACAGTTACCTTTCCACCTTTTTCTCCGTAATCCGGGAAATAGAAAGCCCCCACTTTGAGCTGGACGTAACAAGCCTTGCAGAGTGTTGCGGTGAAGAAGCGACTGAATCGAAAGCGGAAGAAACAGAAAAAACAGAAAAAGCTGAAGACGAAGTAAGAATAAAAGAAACCGTTTCGGAGGACGTTTCCGAATCGGTTTCAAAAGTCGCTGAATCTTCAAACGAAACGGAGGACGCGGCAGACGCTCTGGTTCTACCGGAGGACATAAAGCTTGAAGCCATCACCGAAGCCAAGATTTCCGTGTCGATGATAAGACAAGACGAAACCGGGCTGTTCACCGTGGCTGAACAAGCGAGGGGCGAGATAAAAAGACCCGCTTTCGCCTTTGAATCCACAGAACTAACTGCAGCAGACAAGGGCACGGCAACCCATTTGTTTATGCAGTTTGCCTCCTTTGAGCAGGCTGAAAAGAACGGAATCTCCGCAGAAGCAGACCGTCTGCTTGCGAAAGGTTTTATTACCAAAGAACAGCGTGAGATGCTGAACGAGAAGCAAATCTCCGCTTTTCTCTGCTCTGCGCTTTACGGACGCATCTGCTCTTCTCCAAGAGTTTTCAGAGAAAAGCGCTTTACCACGGAACTTAATTCCGCCCTGTTCTCGGGCGGGAACTCGGGGATTCTCATTCAAGGCGTAGTTGACTGCTTTTTTGAAAATCCGGACGGAAGCTACACGCTCATCGACTACAAAACCGACCGTGTAAAGGAAAACGAAGAGCAAAAGCTCATCGACAGACACAAAACCCAGCTTAGCTTTTATGCGGAAGCGATCGAAAAGCTTACGGGAAGGCCGGTAAGTGAAATTTTCATTTACTCTCTCCACTTAGGTAAGGAAATCAAATGCGAAAGGTTGAAGTTTGAGGAATGAACGAGTTTGAAATCGCAAAGGTGGAGCTTAGAGGCACTTCAAGCATGGAAAATGTAAACGAAATCTGCGAAGAAACAGCGGTGGGCGAAAGAATTGTTTTCTGTCCTGAACCCGACAATCCCTTTGACAGCAACGCTGTTGCGGTAAAAAAAGAAAACGGCGTCCTTCTCGGGTACATCCCAAGAACGGAAGCGCCGTTCGTTTGCATGCTGTTAAAAAGCAATCAGAAAATCTTCGGCAGGGTTTCCAAGGTAAACACAAAAAGGAAAACCGTAACCGTTACCATCACAGGGGAAAGGCTTTACTAAAACTCAAAGTCAACGCAGGTTCTTGACTCTCTGACGCCCTTCATAAATTCACCTACCGCCTTGTGCAGAGGGTGAACAATGTACTCGTTAAGATCTTCGAAGCTGTCGTAGTCCGCAATGAGAACCATGTCGTAATTGGACTTTGCCGCCTTTTCGTCATTGAGCTTGACCGTGGACGCCTTGAGTGTAGGAATCTTTCCCTGCAAATCTTCAAGCATCTTCTTTGCAATGGCGAGATTTTCAGCTTTTGTTCTGCCCTCGCCCTCTTCAAGGAATTTAAACATAACTATATGTCTTACCATAAAACCGTTTTCTCCTTTCCAAAACACAGAAATAAATAAAAAAGAATCATAAAGGTGCAATTTATCACACCTCGGTTCATTATAACGCTTTTTGGCGCATAAAGCAATAATATACTTGATTTTAGTGAAAACTTTTGCTATAATACTGTGTTGGATAATGTTCCATTGATAGACCTTACAGACGGGAGGTGTCTTTAAAGCTTGATTGAAACCTTGGTTTTTGCAAATCAGAAGGGCGGCGTGGGCAAGACCACTTCTGCTACCAATGTTGCCGCATTTCTTGCCAAATCGGGAAAAAGAGTTTTAATGATTGACGCCGACCCGCAGGGCAACGCCACCAGCGGACTTGGCATCAACAAAAAGCAAACGGGCGGCTCTGTTTACGACCTTTTCATCGGACGTGCAAAGGCGAGCGAGGTAATCTTAAGCACAAAGACACCAAACCTCTTTATGATTCCCTCAAGCATTAACCTTGTAGGGGCGGAAATCGAGCTTGTTGGCGAAACGAGAAGGGAGTACCGTTTAAAGGACGCGCTTTCCGAAGTTTATGACGAGTACGATTTTATTGTTATTGACAGTCCACCCTCGCTGGGACTTATCACCATCAATGCCCTTACCGCAGCAGACGGAGTTGTTATTCCGTTGCTTTGCGAATACTACTCACTTGAAGGGCTTTCCCAGCTTACATACACCATGAAGACCATCAAAAAGCTTTACAATCCTAACCTGGAGTTGGTGGGAGTACTGATAAACATGTTTGACGGCAGACTTAACCTTTCGATGCAGGTTATGAGCGAAATCAAGAAGTACTTCGGCTCCAAGATACTCAAAACTCCCATTCCGAGGAACGTAAAGCTGAGTGAAGCCCCCAGTTATGGCGAACCCATTTACGAGTACGACAAGCGTTCCAAGGGTGCGGCGGCTTACGAGGCTGTGGCGGCTGAAATTGCAGAAAGGTGCAAATAATACTATGGCTATGAAGAAATCAGGCTTAGGACGCGGACTCGACTCGCTACTTGCCGACAACTACATTGACGAAAAATCCGGTGATTCCGGCATCGTACTTCTTAAAACCATGGATGTCGAACCCAACAAAGAGCAAGCACGTAAAAACTTTGATACGGAACATCTTGCGGAACTGGCGACTTCCATCTCACAGCACGGAGTTTTACAGCCCATCGTGGTACGCAAGAAGGACAACGGATTTTATGAAATCATCGCAGGCGAACGCCGTTGGCGTGCTTGCAAAATGGCTGGCGTGATGGAGATTCCCGCCATTGTCAAGGAAATCAGCGACGCAGATGCGGCAGAGATTTCCCTTATCGAAAACTTGCAGAGGGAAAACCTTAATCCCGTGGAAGAAGCCAACGGTTACAAGCGCCTTATTGAGGAATTTGACCTCACTCAGGAAGAAGCTGCCAACCGTGTGGGCAAAAGCCGTACCTCGGTTGCCAACATTATGCGGATTCTAAGGCTTCCCGCAAAGGTTCTCACCCTTGTTGAGAACTCTTCTCTCAGCTACGGTCACGCCCGTGCTCTCCTTCCCTTGTGCGAGATTTACGAGGCTAACGCCCTTTTTGACAAGGCACAGCACGTTGTTAACGCAAGTCTTTCCGTCAGAGAGACCGAGGCAATGGTCAGAGCACTTCTTAACCGTGACAAAAACCCGCCCGTGGAGAAGTCTAAGGTTGAAGTCAGCTATTACAAAATGCTCGAAAACAAAGTTTCCGCTTCTGTGGGCAGACGTGTTTCCATAAAAAGGAACGAGGACGGCTCAGGTAAGCTCAGCCTCAATTACTCGGGCACGGAAGACCTTGAAGCGCTTCTTACCTCCCTTTGCGGAGAAGAAATTTTTGCGGATCAGGGCTAAACCGATTTTTTTGCAGAACCGATTCAATTACAAAGAAGCCAAAGCGAAACCAAATTAAAGCATAAAGCAACACCTAAATAAAACTGAGAAATTCCAGATTATTCTTAAAATAAATGACCGGAGGATTTACCAAAATGCTTGACATAAAGTTTCTTCGTGAAAACCCTGAGATAGTTAAACAAAACATCAAAAATAAGTTCCAGGACCAAAAGCTTCCCCTCGTTGACGAAGTGATTGCTCTTGATAAACGCAACCGTGAGATCAAGCAGGAGGTTGAGGCTCTCCGTGCTGAGAGAAACAAGGCATCCAAGCTCATCGGCGGTCTTATGGCACAGGGCAAACGTGACGAGGCAGAACAGGTTAAGTCCGACATTGCAAAGAAGGCTGACCAAATTGATGCTCTTTCCCTTGAAGAGAAAGAAACCGAAGAAAAGATCCGTGACATCATGATGCGCATCCCCAACATCATCGACCCTTCCGTTCCCATCGGCAAGGACGACAGCGAAAACGTTGAGGTTCAGCGTTACGGCGAGCCCGTGGTTCCCGACTTTGAGGTTCCCTACCACACCGAAATAATGGAACGCTTCGACGGCATTGACCTCGACAGCGCAAGACGTGTCGCAGGAAACGGTTTTTACTACCTTATGGGCGACATTGCAAGACTTCATTCCGCAGTCATCTCCTACGCAAGAGACTTTATGATCGACCGTGGATTCACTTATTGCGTTCCCCCGTTTATGATAAGAGGCGGCGTGGTTACAGGCGTTATGAGCTTTGCCGAAATGGACGCAATGATGTACAAGATCGAGGGCGAAGACCTTTACCTCATCGGTACAAGCGAACACTCCATGATCGGTAAATTCATTGATACCATCATTCCCGAAGCAAAGCTTCCCCACACTCTCACCAGCTACTCCCCCTGCTTCCGTAAGGAAAAGGGCGCACACGGCATCGAAGAGCGCGGCGTTTACAGAATCCACCAGTTTGAGAAGCAGGAAATGATCGTTGTCTGCAAACCTGAGGACAGCCCCAAGTGGTTTGACGTTCTCTGGCAGAACACGGTTGACTTGTTCCGCTCCCTCGACATTCCGGTACTCACACTCGAATGTTGCTCCGGCGACTTGGCAGACCTTAAAGTTAAGAGCATCGACGTTGAAGCGTGGTCTCCCCGTCAGAAAAAGTACTTCGAGGTCGGTTCTTGCTCCAACCTCGGCGATGCACAGGCAAGACGTCTTAAAATCCGTGTTGACGGCGCAGACGGCAAGAAGTACTTTGCACACACCCTCAACAACACAGTTGTAGCTCCTCCCCGTATGCTTATCGCTTTCCTTGAAAACAACCTTCAGGCAGACGGTAGCGTAAGGATTCCCGAAGCGCTCAGACCTTACATGGGCGGTAAGACCGAAATCAAATAACTGCCACCCTACCCACTTACCAAACGGTTTGGAACGTTGACAGCAATGCAGATTTTTGCATCTTAAATCGGGCAATCCAAAGGCAGTAAAGGTTTTATAAGGACATTTAAACACCTAATTATGAAGCAGATTGACATTGTACACTTGATTTGGGCTTGTATCGGCGGCGTTTACGTTGCCATACTCTACTCATTCTATTCCAAAGCAGTTCTCGGAAAGACGGTTACGGCTCTTCTTGAAGCAGGTGCAACAAACGAGGAAAAGGCAGTTAGCCTTGATTCCATCCGCAGAAACAACTTCTTCGTGCGCTTTGCCCTGCGTAAGAACTCCGTTTTTTCACGCACGGTTTTGTCCGTGACAAAGGACGAAGAGACTTGTTACTACATTCCTGAGGAAACAGTAGACAAAGCAAGGAGCAAGTACCGGGATTTAGGCGCATCCCTCCCCGTTACCGTGGGGCTGATGGTGTTGCTTTTTGCGGTAGGCGTAGCCTTAGCTTACGCTATTCCGTGGGTGCTTGACGCTCTCTCCGATTACTTTGAAGAAGTCAAAAGCAGGTTTTAAAAAATGAAACAGAAAAGAAAAATCAATCCGATTCTGAGCATCGTAATCGCTGCCCTTGTGATGGTTTTGATTACCGTAATTGTGCTGTTGCTCCTCGGTTACCGCATCGTAAGTGACAGCAACGGTTCAAAGTTCATCGGCAAGGTTAAGGACGGTCAGCCCTACAACGGTTCCATTTCCTACAAGGACGGTGGCAAGGCTGAACTTGATTACGCCAACAGCACCATCACCTACGCCAACGGCGACGTCTACGTGGGCGAGATAAACGGCCTTAACCGTAACGGAAACGGCAAAATGACCTTCGCCAACGGCGACGTTTACGAGGGTAGCTTCCTCAACGACCGCATCGAAGGTACAGGAGTTTACAGGTACGAAGACGGCGACGTTTACGAAGGCTCTTTTAAGGACAACAAAAAAAGCGGTCAGGGTAAGTACAGCTTCGCCAACGGTGCAAGCTACGAAGGCTCTTTCTCCGACGATTTGAAAAACGGTTACGGCGTCTACACTTGGGCTAACGGCGACGTTTATGAGGGCAACTACGTGAACGACGTAAGAAATGGAAAAGGCGTCCTCACTCTGGCAAGCGGTGAGAAATACGACGGCCACTTTGCCAACGATTTGAAGCACGGAAACGGCACTCTCAATTTTGAAAACGGAGAGGTTTACAGTGGCGGATTTGTCAACGGTAAGCTTGATACAAGACTTACTGACGAAAACGGCAAGTTTATTCTCAACTCTGACGGTTCTTACGCCCACGGAGCCATGGCCGTTTACACCTTCTCAACCGGCAGAATCTACACGGGCTTTTTTGAGGAAGGTAAAATCGTAGCCGCCGAAGAATCAACCGAAGCAAGCGGAGAAAACAACTCCACAACCGCAGAAAACTAAAACTTTAACACAAAAACAAAGAACCG
>JAFXKQ010000085.1 GCA_017531625.1 Clostridia bacterium
GCAATGCGGTTTGCTTTTTCGCGGTTTCCTTCACCGAGGCTTCTTGAAAGAAGAGAGTTAACACCGACAGCGGTACCTGTTGCTACCCCGATTATAAGGTGCTGTATGGGAAACGCAAGGGAAACGGCATCAAAGGCTTCCTGCGACAGCAGGTTTACAAAGTAGCTGTCCACGATGTTGTAGAGAGCCTGTATCAGCATGGAAATTATCATAGGAAGAGCCATGGTGATAAGTAGCTTATTCACGCCCATAGTGCCCATCTTATTGTCTGCGGGTAAAGCCTTGGATGTTGACATTGGTGTTTCCTTTCTCATTTGAAAATCCTTTAAAATGAACGAAAATGTTTTATCAGTCTTAAATAATAGCACAAAGAGGTTTTGTTGTCAATCGAGTGGAAGAGCTTTTGAGAGTTTCTAACAAAACTGCTTTAAATCCCTTGCACTTTTTGTGTAGCTGTGCTATATTGGTATTGAAAACGCAGGCTTTAAAGCTTGCTGTGTTGTTGAAAGCGAAAAGTTATGGCTGTATACGATTTTGAAACAGTGGTACCACGTTTCGGCACGGGCTCTTTCAAGTGGGAGTCTATGCGTCAGTTAAAACAAGATTTGTCCTCGGAAGCGGTCCCTTTGTCCGTAGCAGACATGGAGTTTGCAACTCCGCCCGAAATTGCGGAGGGTTTAAAGGGATTTATAGATCAGATGCCTTTGGGATACTCGGGGATTTTTGAGGATTACAAAGAGCAGGTCGTTTCATGGCTCAAGAGACGTCACGGTTCTCACGCTGAAAAAGAGTGGATCGTGGAAACGGACGGGGTTGTGCCTGCAATCAGGCAAATGGTGAGAGCCTTCACCGAAAAGGGTGACAGCGTGTTGATAATGACACCTGTTTATTATCCGTTCCGTTCTTCTGTTACGGCTTCGGGTAGAAATCTGGTAGAGAGCCCTCTTTTGGAAGAAAACGGGGTTTACAGCATAAATTTTGATGATTTGGCATCAAAGGCGGCCCGCAGAGATGTTAAACTGATGATCCTTTGCAGTCCGCACAATCCTGTGGGTCGTGTATGGAAACGTGAGGAGCTGTTAAAGGTTAGTAGAATTTGCCTGGAAAACGGTGTTTTTCTTATTTCTGACGAAATACATTTTGACATCGTTATGCCCGGGTTTGAGCATTTTTCTTTGCTAAGACTTGGCGGAGAAGAACTCTTAAACACGGCGGTTTGTACCGCACCGAGTAAGAGCTTTAACCTTGCGGGACTCCAATGTGCCAACATTTTTATCCCCGACGAGGCGAAGCGCCGGGCGTTGAAAAACGAGCGTGATAACAACAGCTTGAACATTCTGGCGTACCAAGCTTGTATTCTCGCTTACAAGTATTGCGAGCCGTGGCTTGAACAAATGATTTCGGTTGTGGACAGAAACAGGCGTTTGGTAGAGGAGACGATTTCAGCTTCTGCACCTCAAATCAAGCTGTCTCCGTTGGAGGGGACGTACCTTCAATGGCTTGATTTGCGTTGCTTAGGCCTGGATGTCAAGGATCAGGAAAAATTGATGATCGATCACGAGCTTTTCTTTGACGAAGGTTACATTTTCGGCGACGGAGGCGAAGGCTTTGAACGCATAAACTTAGCGGTTCCTACGCCGGTTGTCCGTTCGGCGGTTGACAGATTGATCAAAGCTGTCAACGAAATTCAATCCCATTAAAGATTGGAGTATGCATTATGAAGTACAGTTATATTACAATTGAGAGAGAATACGGTAGCGGCGGTTCGTCCATTGCGAGAATCCTTTCCGAACAGACAGGTATTCCTTGCTACGGCAGCGAGATACTGGAAAAGGTTTCTCAGGCTCAAGGGATTCCTGTTGAGCAAATTGAGCGGTACGAAGAAAGCGTTACAAACAGTTTTCTTTATTCCATCTACGCCATTAGCCGTGTGCATTCGGGTGACGTTGATATCCTCACTCGTGAAGGGCACATTTTCGTTGCGGAGCAAGCGGTTATAAAGGAGCTGGCCGAGGAAGGACCTGCGATTTTTATTGGGCATTGCGCTTGTGAGGCGTTGAAGGACAAAGAGGGTGTTGCTCACGTGTTTATTCGTGCATCCGAAAAAGAACGCATACGCAGAAGCATTGAGGAGTACGGATTGCCTGAAAAAGAGGCGGTTTCCAACATGAAGCGATTTGATAAAAAGAGGGCCAATTATTTTTACGCCAACACTCTTAAAAAGTGGGATGATTACAAAAACTACGACATTATTCTTGACAGCGGAACTCTTGGGATGGATGCCTGTGTAAGAGTTCTTAAAGGATTGATTTCTTGAATTAAGTAAAAAAGGGGCTTTGTAAGTTTTGTAAAACTTACAAAGCCCCTTCAAGTTGATGACAAACCTTGTCATCAACTTGGCAGATTGCTGAGAAAGAGTGCAGACAAGACGAACCGAGGCGAGAACTGTACCAAGTTACTGTGAGCCGAGGTTCGTTTTGAACGAAAAAATAAGGTAAATGGCAGA
>JAFXKQ010000086.1 GCA_017531625.1 Clostridia bacterium
CACAACGGCGAACAATCCAAGTACAACAGCAACCGAAAAACAAACCGATTTAACTATTCTCTTTTTAATGTTTAGCTTGTTGTTTTCCAAAGAGCTGTCAGCCCTTTCTAACGAGCAGTCAACAGTAGCCTTGTTATCCTCTGTTCTTTTTATCATTTTTACCTCTGTAGTACAAAATAAAATATACTACCAAACAAACACAGCAAACAGCGGACAGCACCGCAAATCCCGAAGCAAGAACAAAACCTAAATCGCTGTTCAAGAAGCTGTCAACGCTCTCAACAATCGGTCCTTCGGCAGAAACGCTGACCACCGCCGAAGCTGAAAAAAACACACTAAGGAACAATGCGAAAAACCGCTTAACAAATCTTTTGACCATAACCGTTCCGTCACTAATTAAACAAGCTCATACATTTTCTTCATTCTACCATAAAGCAAATGATTTATCAAGTATTATTTTCCTTTTTACACTGCTTTTTTGATTGACAAACTGTGTGCTTTATGGTATGATTTTTCACAGTAGATTACGGTCAAACAATGACCGAAGAAAATTCGATAAATTGGAGGGAAAGAAATTGGCTAAAACAATTATGGCAGTCGGCGGACACATCGGCGACATGGAACTTACCGCAGGCGGCGTTCTTGCTACCGCCGCGCTTAACGGCGCAAAAATAATTACAGTTGCTCTCACCGGGGGCGAGAGAGGTAACCCTCCCGGAATGAGCGTTGCTGATTACCGCAAGCAAAAGATTGAAGAAGCTGAGGCGTTTGCTAAGATGCTCGGCGGTGAAGCTATCGTGTTTGAGTATTGCGACGGTGAACTTCCTGTTAACGATGACGTTGCTTTCAAACTCTGTGACCTCATCAGGCTTCATAAGCCCGACGTTCTTATTACTCATTGGAAAAACAGCATGCACAAGGACCACATAGCAGCTCACGACATCACTCTCAAAGCACAGTTCTATGCAGGTCTCAAATCCATTGAGAGAGAACTCCCCGGCCACTACGCACAAGGTCCTTATTATGCAGAAAACTGGGAAGATTCTGCTGATTTTACTCCGTATGTATATGCACCCGTTTCCGAAGAGGGCTTCAAACTTTGGGAAAAAGCTATTTCTCTCCACTGGTTCGTTACAGGCAGTACAAGCTTCAAGTACAAGGAGTACTATGCCGCTCTCAAGCGCACGAGAGGCCTTTTTGCCCGTCGTGATTACGCTGAAGCTTTCCAAATCGAAGATTACAAGAAGTATCAGATCATAGACCTGGCAAAATAACAGCTTTTAAAGTTTGAAAATTCAAATTCATAGTGCTTGCGGAAAATCTGCAGGCACTCTTTTTTTAGCATACTATTGACAATTCCGAACAAATGTTTTATAATCAACTTAAACAAACAAATGTTCGAGGTTGCCTATGCGTTCTATTTTACACTGTGACTGTAATTCATTTTTCGCTTCCGTTGAAATCCGTGATAACCCAAGTTTGGGAGAGGGCGCAATGGCAGTTTGCGGAAATCCCGACAACCGTCACGGCATAATTCTTGCAAAAAATGAAGAGGCTAAACGCTTTGGAGTAAAAACAGGTGAAACCATTTGGCAAGCTAAAAAGAAGTGCCCGTCTCTACGGCTTGAAGTTCCTCATTTTGAAAAGTACGAAAAATGTTCCAAGCTAATAAACAGCATCTATCTCCGCTACACAGACTTAGTCGAACCCTTCGGCATAGACGAAAGTTGGCTTGACACTACAGCATCCACTTCCCTTTTTGGTTCAGGCGAGGTTATTGCCGATGAGCTGAGAGCAACGGTTAAACGTGAAGCCGGAATCAGCATTTCCGTAGGGGTGTCTTTCAACAAAGTATTCGCAAAACTCGGAAGTGACTACAAAAAACCGGATGCCACAACAGTAATAGATTGCCAAAACTACAAATCAAAAATTTTCCCGTTGCCCATTTCAGATCTTCTGTTTGTGGGGCGTTCCACCGGACGCATTCTTGAACGTTACGGTATACGAAGCATCGGCGACATTGCACACGCAGACCAAAAGTTTTTAAAGCGGGTGCTTGGAAAATCGGGAGTGACCCTTCATCAATACGCCAACGGCTTCGATGAAAGCCCCGTAACTCCCTACGGCTCAGGACGTGAAATCAAATCCGTCGGAAACGGCGAAACTTTTTCCAGAGACATCTTTTCGGACGAAGAAATCAGAAACGCCATTTTCTTAATGGCATCAAAAGCCTGTGAACGTATGAGAAATCACGGGCTGAAATGCGAAACCGTTGAGCTTGCCTTAAAAGGTGCTGACTTTTACAGCGTTTCCCACCGTGCGCCGCTCGCAGTACCGACTTTCAACGCAAAAACTCTGGGTGATGCCGCATTTGAAATTTATAAGACCCACCACGACTGGCACTCACCTGTTAGGTCAGTAACGGTTACGGGAATAAAACTCAGAGACTGCACAAAAGAAGACGCTCAGATCTGTTTTATAAACGACAGCCTCAAATTGGAGGAACGCCGTTCAAAAATGAGTCTTCTTGCTGACGAACTTAACTACAAATTCGGAGCAAATACTTTACGTTTCGGTTTTGAACTTTCAGATTCCCCCTTTGTTGAATCGACAAGCAAAATTTGCCCTTTCCCTAACAGATTAATTTGATAGCCCAATCTACCGCAGTAGGTATTGTAAAATTTTACAGCAAATCAGAATTTCGTCCTTGAAAATCATTTGATTATGTGATATAATCCTTACGTGATGTAGCTTATACAAATCTCCTTAAAGCATTAATAAACACCTATTGACTAACCTAAGTAAAGGACGGTAACTGATGGAAAACACAAAGATTTTCTTGCCCGGAACCACAATAGAAGTAACCCTGGATAAGAAAGGAATTTCCAACGGAGTTCTCAGCAACATTTTTATGACGGGCGGATTAGTTCTTTCACAGATGTCGCAATTGACAGGGCTTGAACCGTACATTATTCAAAATTGGATCAAACGAGGCTTTCTCTCACCCCCTGTGAGAAAGCAGTATTCAAGACGGCAGTTCTGCAGAGTTGTCATAATAAACATGCTCAAAGAATCCTTGCAACTGGAAAAAATCGTTTCGTTGCTCACCTACATTAACGGACAGTTGGACGATGAAAGCGATGACCTTATAGACGACTCCAAACTCTATGATTATTATGTAGATCTGCTTTTCCGCATCGAAAGCGAAGCCGTTGAAACCAAAGATTACGGTAAAATAGTCACAGAAGAAGTTAAGGATTACACAGAACCGAAGGAAGGCAGCAGAGAACGGCTTGAAAAGGTTTTAGTGATAATGCTTTACGCTCATTATGCAGCGCGTATGATGAAGAAGGCGGAAGAATTGCTTACAGCACTTTAATCAAAACGAGTTAAACAAGTGTTGCAAACCTTATAGGCGAAAATCTATAAAATTCTCACTTCAGTTGAAGCAAAAAAGGTGATAACTTTGATAGGTTATCACCTTTTGCTTTATTGTTTTGTTAAAAAACGACCTTGTTTACAGATTGAAGCAATTATTCCCCTGCCTTAGGCGGGAACAGTTTGTTCAAAGCAACTACTACAACACCGATGATTATAATTACGATAAAAATGCCGAGCATGCCGTAACCCATTACAGGTAAAGTCTTGGAAATGTTGTCGGTAGAAAAGCTGAGCTCAGTTGCGTCTTCGACCGTTTCCTCTGATACAGAATCAGAACCGTCTGTCACGCTAAGCAAAATGTCAGCAGCTTCTTCGGTAGAAGCTTCCGCTCCGGTTTCTGTAGCAAACACAGTAATTCCTATATTAAATACAAAAACAGAAAGTAAAACAAGGGTAAAAATACTGAAGATTCTCTTGTTCATTACAACACCCTCCTATCCCTAAATCAACGGCAAAACAAGATTAAGAATCAAACCGCCCGCAACCGCAGAAGCGATCTGTCCCGAAACGTTTGCAGCAGCCGCATGCATAAGCAGGAAGTTGTTGGGATCTTCTTTAAGTCCCATTTTGTGTACAACTCTGGAAGCCATGGGGAAAGCAGAAATACCTGCCGCACCGATCATAGGATTAATTTTCTTTTTAGAGAAAAGGTTAATGAACTTAGCAAGCATCACGCCGCCGATTGTGTCGAATACGAAAGCAAAAAGACCGAGGCCCATGATGATAAGGGTCGCCAACGAAAGGAACTGATCAGCCTGCATTTTGAAAGCAATAGTAATTCCGAGGAACAGAGTAATAAGGTTAGCAAGTTCCTTTTGGGCGCTTTGAGACAAAGAATTCAACACACCGCATTCTCTGAGAAGGTTACCGAACATAAGGAAGCCAACGAGAGAAAGAGCCTGAGGAGCAAAAATACCTGCTACGATTGTGATGATAATGGGAAAGAGAATACGTGTGGTTTTAGGAACCTGAGCAGGCTTGTACTCCATGCGGATAAGACGCTCTTTCTTGGTGGTAATAAGGCGAATAACGGGAGGCTGAATAATGGGAACCAAGGCCATGTAAGAATAAGCAGCCACGGTAATTGCACCTGTGTAA
>JAFXKQ010000087.1 GCA_017531625.1 Clostridia bacterium
AGAAACGGCGCTATCTATGACGGCAGACCCGTTGGTATGAACCCCATTAAGGAAGAAATGGCTAAGGTTACCAACCTCGAAAAGAAGGCCGGCACCCTTGCTGAAACTCTTGTTGGCGCAGACGCATTTATCGGCGTTTCCGCTCCCAACACCGTTACCACAGAGATGGTTAAGACCATGGCTAAGAACGCTATCGTATTCGCTTGCGCTAACCCCACTCCCGAGATTTATCCCGACGATGCTAAGGCGGGCGGTGCAAAGGTTATCGCTACCGGCAGAAGCGACTTCCCCAACCAGATCAACAACGTTCTCGCATTCCCCGGCATTTTCAGAGGTACATTCGACGTTAGAGCTTCCGACATTAACGACGAGATGAAGGTTGCAGCTTCCGAAGCTATTGCCGGCCTCATCACCGACGAGGAACTCTCTCCCGATTACATCATTCCTGCAGCATTCGATCCCAGAGTTGGTAAGGCTGTTGCTGCTGCTGTTGCAGAAGCTGCACGCAAGACCGGCGTTGCAAGAATCTAATCTAAGTTAGTTTTTTAGAGCGCTTCCATTCCGAATTTGGGGCGGAAGCGTTTTCAAAACCGTAGTGTTATAGAAAAGGTGTGAAATAGATTATGGCAGAATTTAAGCTCCCTTATTTTAAGGAACATCTAAACCTCAACGTGGCTGATGAACGACTTGCAGGGGTGCTCCTCTCCCGTTCTGAGAGCTACGTTCCCGAAATGAGCCAGACCGCACTTGTTGAAGCGGCTCTTGCTTCACCTGTTAATTCTGAGCCCCTTTGCGAAATGGCTAAGGACAAGAATCACGTTGTTGTGATTTCCAGCGACCACACAAGACCCGTGCCCAGCCGTGTGACCATGCCCGTCATTTTGAAGGAGCTTCGTAAGTACAATCCCGATTTGAAAGTTACCATTTTGATTGCAACGGGAATGCACAGACCCACCACGGCAGAGGAACTTCTTGCCCGTTACGGTGAAGAAATCGTTAAGAACGAAAAAATCGTTGTCCATGATGCGTACAACGATGACGAAATGACCTTTAAAGGGATTTTGCCTTCGGGTGGAGAACTTTGGGTCAATAAACTTGTGGACGAGTGCGACTTGCTGATTTCCGAAGGCTTTATTGAGCCCCATTTCTTTGCGGGCTTCTCCGGCGGAAGAAAATCTGTGCTCCCCGGTATCGCTTCCAAGAAAACCGTGCTCTGGAACCATAACGCAATGTTCATCGCTAACAAGAACGCTCGCTCGGGCAACCTCGAAAACAACCCCATTCATAAGGACATGCTCTTTGCGGCACAACAGGCAGGGTTGAAATTCATCCTCAATGTGGTTATCAACAGCGAAAAAGAAGTCATTAACGCCTTTGCAGGTGACCTTAGTGAAGCCCACGCAAAGGGTTGCGAGTTTGTTAAGGGCTTGGCTCAGGTTAGTCCCATTCCCGCAGACATCGTTGTTACTACAAACGGCGGTTACCCCCTTGACCAGAACATTTATCAGACCGTAAAGGGCATGACCGCAGGTGAGGCTTGCGTGCGTGAGGGCGGTGTAGTCATCATCGCTTCCTCTTGTATGGACGGCCACGGCGGTGAGTTCTTCTACAAATTGCTTGCGGATTTCCCCTCTGCGGAAGCGGCGTTGAAAAACATTGTTGACGTTCCGCCGAGTGAAACCGAGTTTGACCAGTGGGAAGCGCAAATCCTTGCAAGAATCCTTTGTAAGTGTACCGTGATTCTTGTGAGCAAGCATTGCAGCAAGGAAATGATTACGGCTATGCACATGCGCCACGCCGAAAGCCTTGAAGAAGCAATGAAAATTGCTGACGAACTCGTTGGCAAGGATTCCAAGATCACGGTGATTCCCGACGGCATTGCGGTTATCGTAAAGTAGTTTTAAAGTGACTGAATCAGGGAAAAAGTTAAAAACACGATTTGAGTAAAACTAAAAAGAGCGTTTGCGGACTAAGCCGTAAACGCTCTCTTTGTCTTTTTTTGTTGTAAACCTCTGTCAAACGAATCAGATGCTTTCCTTAGCAAAGGCTGTCAAAGCCTCAAGCTTGGACTTAACGTCCTCATCGCTTGTGCCCTTGCCGAGAATGTAAACCTTGATTTTAGGTTCAGTACCCGAGGGGCGAATGATGAACATACTGCCGTCAGCCAACTCGTAGTAAAGCATGTCGGAAGCGGGAAGTCCCGTGGGGGAGGTAGCACCGTCTGCCATGTTGGTTACGGTGGAGGACTTGTAATCTCTTACTCTGAGTACTTCGATTCCTGCGATTTCTCCAAAGAGTTCGCCTCTGAGTGCGGTCATCTTCTCACGCATGGTTTTCATCGGGTCGATTCCGCCGACTACGATGCTGATTCCGCTTTCTTTGTAGTAACCGTACTTTTCGTAAGCTTCCGTAAGTGCTTCGTAAAGTGTGATTCCCTTCTTTTTATAAAATGCAGTCATTTCCGCAATCAGCAAACTGGTTGCAACCGCATCCTTGTCACGTGCGTAAGTTCCGGGGAGGTAGCCGTAGCTTTCTTCGTAACCGAAGATGAAAGTGTGCTCACCCGTCTGTTCAAATTCCTTGATTTTTTCACCGATGTACTTAAAGCCTGTCAGCACGTTCATGGATTTAACGCCGTTAGCGGCACAAACCGCATCGAAAAGCTCGCTGGAAACCACGCTCTTGATAGCACAGGCGTTTTCGGGAAGCTGGTTCTTTTCTCTTCTGCCCTTTATGATGTAATCAATGAGTAACGCACCCACCTGATTTCCGCTAAACGGAACATAAAATCCGTTGGAGTCTTTGGCAACGATGCCCACACGGTCCGAGTCTGGGTCGGTGGCAAGCATAAGGTCGCACTCGCCGCCGTCGTTGATGGCGAGGTTGATGGCGTCTGCGAAGCACTCCTTGTTTTCGGGGTTGGGGGACTTAACGGTGGGAAAGTTGCCGTCCGGTTCTGCCTGAGAAGGAACGATGCGAAGGTTTGTGATGCCCGCACGCTTCAAAACCTCGGGCACAAGCTTGTAACCTGCACCGTGAAGAGGGGAGTAGATGATGTTAAGGCTGTCGCCGAAAACCTCAGTAGCTTCGGGGCAGATACGGCACTTTAAAATCTCCTCCATGTACCTTTCGTCGATTTCCTTACCTATTATTTTAATAAGCCCGTCGGAAACCGCTTTGTCAAAGTCGGTGCGTTTAACATCTTCGAAAATGTCCATTGAAGCAACGGACTCGGAAACCACCTTTGCGTGGTCGGGGGGGAGCTGTGCGCCGTCTTCCCAATAAACCTTGTAACCGTTGTACTCCTTGGAGTTGTGAGAAGCGGTGATGTTGATGCCCGCAATGCAACCAAGTTCGAGAATCGCAAAAGAAAGCTCAGGCGTAGGTCTGAGGGAATCGAAGAAGTAAACCTTGATTCCGTTTGCGGCAAGAACCTCTGCGGCGGTGCGTGCAAAGAGCGTTGAATTGATTCGGCTGTCGTAAGCGATTGCAACACCTCTGGAAGCCGCTGCACTGCCCACGTCGAGGATGAGCTTTGCAAGACCTGCGGTGTTATGAGCTACTGTGTAGACGTTCATGCGTGAAGTGCCGGCGGTCATGATGCTCCTGAGACCGGCTGTACCGAACTCCATGGGAACTGCAAAACGTGCGGCAACCTCTTTTTCGTTGTCTACGATGGCTTTAAGCTCTTCTTTGGTATCGTTATCAACGATGGGAGAATCCAACCATTTCTTGTAGTTTTCGTACATATTCATAAAAATAAATAGTCCTTTCAAAAAAATGAACTCTATTCTTCCTAATTATACCACAAGCTTTTCAAATTGTAAAGGGGGTAAAAATCGGGTCCGAAGGAGGAAAAAAGGGTGAAAACCGACGGTTTTTGCTGTTCACAAAATTGTTACAAATTACTTGGGGGAAATTTGTGTAAATCTATTGCAAAGGTCGGTAATTTGTGGTACACTAATCGAGCTTGGTGTGATGAAGCGGGAAGTTGCTGTGGCCAACAGGTAATTTCCGTGGAGCATGTCCGACAATCGGACGCAGGCGGTACTGAGCCTGAGAGCTTAATCTTTAAGGGCTTTGCAAGGTGTTTGTGTCGGTCCTTTGAGGTGAGAACCCCATCGAGTTTTCGGTGTAGGCTTGCTGATTTGGAACGTGCGGCAGGGCAAAGTACGAGAGGATAAAGAGCAGGGGAGGTACAGACATTTTTTTAGGGCGTACTTGAAACACCCGAAAACGTGTCAAGAGTCTTGCCGACTTCTGCGAGGGCGAAAGAAGCCTTTGCAAACAAAAAACTTCATTATATTATATTTAGGAGGCAGTTACAAAATGGCTAACAAGGAAAGAATCAGAATCCGTCTCAAGTCTTATGATCACACTTTGATCGATCAGAGCGCAGAAAAGATCGTTGAAACCGCTAAGCGTAACGGCGCTGCAGTTTCCGGTCCTATTCCGCTTCCCACAGACAAAGAGATTATCACCATCCTTCGTGCAGTTCACAAGTACAAGGATTCCCGCGAACAGTTCGAGCTTCGCACCCACAAGCGTCTTATCGACATCATCAAGCCCTCTCCCAAGGCTGTTGACGCTCTTATGAGCATCGAAATGCCTGCAGGCGTTGATATCGAAATTAAGCTTTAATTCAGTTAAATAATGGTCATGTTGGCAGGCGTTCTGTTTGCCAACCAATAACCAAAGGAGGAAAATATACAAATGAAAAAAGGTATCATCGGCAAAAAGATTGGTATGACACAGATCTTTGATGAAAAGGGAAATGTTGTACCGGTAACCGTCATCAGCGCAGGTCCTTGCGTTGTGGTTCAGAAGAAGACCAAGGAAAAGGACGGATACAGCGCAGTTCAGCTCGGTTTCAGCGACATTCCTGAAAGAAAGCTTTCTAAGCCTGCTAAGGGTCGCTTCACAAAGGCTAACGTAGCGTTTAAGAAGTATCTTAAAGAGTTCCGCCTTGAGAACGCTGACGACATGAACGTAGGCGACATCGTTACAGCTGATGTTTTCGCAGCCGGCGAAAAGGTTGACATCACAGGCATTACCAAGGGCCGCGGCTTCTCCGGTGTCATCAAGAGATGGGGCGCACACAGACTCAGAATGTCCCACGGTACAGGTCCTGTACACCGTCAGGTAGGTTCCATGGGCGCGAACAGTGACCCTTCCAGAGTTATGAAGAACAAGAAGATGGCCGGTCAGTACGGTAATGAAAAGGTTACGATGCTCAATCTTGATATTGTTAAGATAGATGCAGATAAGAACCTTATCGCAGTTAAAGGTGCAGTTCCCGGTTCTCGCGGCGGCATCGTTTACATCCGCAATACCGTGAAGTAAGGAAAGGAGAGTTAAGAAATGCCTAAACTTAATGTATTGAATATGCAGGGTCAGTCCTGCGGCGAAATAGTGCTTTCCGACGAGGTGTTTGCGGCAGAGGTAAACGTTTCCGTGCTTCACGCAGTCGTTAGAGCTTATCTTCTCAATCAAAGACAGGGCACACAGTCCACGCTTACCAGAAGCGAAGTAAGCGGCGGCGGCAGAAAGCCCTGGAGACAGAAGGGTACCGGCAGAGCAAGACAGGGTTCAACCCGCGCTCCTCAGTGGACCCACGGCGGTATCGCTCTCGGCCCCAAGCCCAGATGCTACCGTGTAAGCATTAACAAGAAGGTTAAGAGAATCGCTATGAAGAGCGCTCTCAGCTCCAAGGTTAATGACGCAGAACTTATCGTTATCGATAACATCGCATTTGAAGAATACAAGACCAAGAAGGCGGTTGAATTCCTTAAGGCTATTGGCGCAGAAAACGGCGCATTGATCGTGACAGCTGAGGCTGATGCGAAGGTTTACCGTTCTGCGGGCAACATTCCCGGCGTTAAGACAGCTCCTGTAAACGCTCTCAGCGTTTATGACATTCTCAAGTACAACAAGCTGGTCATCGCTAAGGACGCCCTCGCTAAGTTAGAGGAGGTTTACGCATAATGAAGTTTGCTTACGATATTATCAGAAAGCCCGTTATTACAGAAGCATCCATCGCTGACATGCAGGATAAGAAGTACACCTTTAAGGTTGCTAACGATGCTAACAAGGGCGACATAAAGAAGGCAGTTGAGGAAATCTTCAAGGTTAAGGTCGAGAAGGTTACCACCATTAACGTCAAGGCTAAGGCAAGAAGACAGGGTTACAACTACGGCAAGACCGCAGCTTGGAAAAAGGCTTTCGTTAAGCTTACCGCTGATTCTAAGTCCATTGAGTTCTTTGACAGCTTGATGTAATCGAAAGGAGTTAATGAGATATGGCAGCAAAAACTTATAAACCTACAACTCCGTCGAGAAGACACATGACAAGCCCTTCTTTCGACGAGATCACCAAGAAGACTCCCGAGAAGAGCCTCCTTGCTGTTCTTAAGAGCAAGGCAGGTAGAAATAACACCGGTAAGATCACCGTTCGTCACCATGGCGGCGGCAACAAGAAGAAGTACAGAATCATCGACTTCAAGCGTTAGAGTTCTGCTTCCAACACCGTTACTGCTATCGAATACGATCCTAACCGTACCGCTTACATCGCATTGCTCGCTGATGAAGCCGGCAAGAAGAGCTACATCATAGC
>JAFXKQ010000088.1 GCA_017531625.1 Clostridia bacterium
AACGTCGCCGTCCAAAAGCCCTTGGTAACCGTTACGGATGCCGAGAACCTCAATGTCGTTGTACATTGCCATTCTTGCAACTGCGCGGACTGCCGCATTCATGCCGGGAGCGTCACCGCCCGAAGTCAATACGCCAATTTTCTTTACCATAACAAGCTGCGCCTTATCAAATGAACTCCGTGAAGAATCAACGGCGGAAGGCGCTTTCACTCCTTTTCAGCTGTAATTTCAATTCAAGGCTCAAAAATAAACCAAGCTATTTTACCACGTTTTACCGCAATAGTCAACAGTTTAAACAATTTTTCACCCCAGCAAGGACAGTACCGCGGGAAAAGGTTCGAGACTGCGCGCAAGAATTCCGTGCATGCAAGCGATTGCCACTCCGTAGTTCACAATGGGGACGCCTGCGTTCTTCGCCTTTTGGATACGGCTTTTCATTTCCGCCTCGTTGAGCATACAGCCGCCGCAATGCACCACCAAGGCGTAGTCCGAAAGCTCTGTCGGGAACTCTCCGCCGGAGGTGAACGCAAACTCCACCGCCTTACCGCAGTAGTTTTTGATCCAACCCGGAATCTTGACCGTTCCGATGTCGTTACACTGTCTGTGGTGGGTACAGCCCTCGGAAATGAGAACCTTATCCCCGTCCTTTAACTTTGAAAGTGCCGCCGCACCCTCAACCAAGGTGGAAAGGTCGCCCTTGTAACGTGCCATCAAAATCGAAAAGGACGTGAGGCTCACTCCGCTTGGAGTGTCTTTTGACACGGCTTCAAAGACCTGAGAATCCGTAATCACCAAATCGGGCTTCTTTACGAGGGAAGCAAGAGTTTCTTTAAGCTCCTCGGGTCTGCAACAAAACGCTTTGCAGTGTGCGTCAAGCAAATCTCTCAGCACCAACTGTTGCGGCAGAATCAGCCTTCCCTTAGGTGCAGACTCGTCAATCGGAATGACGAGAACCGCCGTCCCCCTCTCGGGCAGAAGGTCTGAAACGATGAGCTTAGGCTGTTCGCTCCTTTTAGCAAAGGCACCAAGCTTTTCCTTTAACTCCTTGACGTTCTCCCCCGTGGCGGCGCTGACGTAAACCAGATTTTCTCCCTTTAAGCCACGCTCAGTAAGAAGGTCGCTTTTATTTACCGCAACAAGGTACGGCTTTTTACGCTCTTTAAAAAGAGATTCGAGCTCTCTGTCCTCGGGACTGATTCCCTGCGTTCCGTCCACGACGAGAACCGCCAAGTCCGTTTCGTCCAGGATTCGCATGGCTTTCTTCACCCTCTGCTCGCCAAGCTCGCCCTCGTCGTCGATTCCCGCCGTGTCGATGATGACCACGGGGCCCAGGGGTAACAGCTCCATCGCTTTTCTGACCGGGTCTGTGGTGGTGCCTTTTACTTCCGAAACCACGGAAAGCTCCTGCCCCGTAACGGCGTTGACAAGCCTGGATTTACCCGCATTGCGCTTGCCGAAAAAACCAATGTGGATTCTTTCGCCGGAAGCGGTTTCATTAAGGCTCATTGTTTTACCTCCGAAAAAACACTTAACCATTCAAGGCTCACTCACAACGTAAGCCAAAGGTTTTAACCAAGTTATCAAATCATTAATCCGTCAAGTTATCAGTTTATCAAGTTATCAGAACCTGAAGTCACGGCGGTCAGAGTTCTGAATCGCTTGGATGTTGAGCTTTGCTATGTCCCTCACCTTGTCCTTAGGGATGCGCAAAAGCTCTCTGTCAATCATTTCGTAGCCGATTTTCTTAGTCTCGTCCTTTGCGTAGTCCTCAAGGAACTCCGTAAGGGTCATCAAAGCGTTGGGATGGCAGCAGTTGAGAATCTGACCGCTTTTGCACAGACTCATAAATCTGTCGCCCGTTCTTCCCTCACGGTAGCAAGCGGTGCAGAAGGACGGAATGTGGCCGTTTTCCATCAACCACTTAACCACTTCCTCAAGGGAACGCTGGTCGCTCACGTCAAACTGTTCCGTGTCGTGGGGGCGCTCCTCCTGAG
>JAFXKQ010000089.1 GCA_017531625.1 Clostridia bacterium
AACGAGATAACCCACACAGTCTATGAGCTTTACCTTAAAAGACGAGTTTTCCCCCAAGTCCACCGTTACCGCTTCGTCCGGCACAAACTTCGGTTCCGTAGTCATGACCGTGCGCCCCGAGGCGGATTGCGGAAGTTCATCCCGTGAACGCTCCCTTGTGTAGTCGTTTTGTATGTTCGGAAGCACCAGCCCTTCCATAAACCGTTTTATCAGCGTGGATTTTCCCGTTCTCACAGGCCCTACCACCCCGATGTAAATACAGCCGTCTGTTCGGCTTGCTATGTCCTTGTAAATCGCCGTGTCTGTCATTACTCTACCCCCAAGGTGTTTGTCTTTTTTGTTTAAATGTATGCAAACTCCCTCTTATGTATGCAAGAACCACGGTTTTAGTTACTTTTTTAATTTTACACTTTGAGATTTTAGTTTTCTTTTTTACTCTTTGAGGTTTTTGTTGCCCTTGAGGTTTTTGTTGCCCTTTTTACGCTTTGCGGCTTTTGTTACCGTTTTACGCGCCGAAAACCAACAGTAACAAAAAAGTCCCTCCGCACATCCCGGGTGCAGAGGAACTCTTTTAAGCTTTTTATCCGTTTATTCGTTTTATTTGCTGCTCTTGAACACGTCCGCTACTTCTTAAGGTTTTTAAACTGTTTCAACATGCCGTTTTCCTTATTACGTGTGATTTACTGTTATCTCAACTCAAAGAACGCCTTTGCCGCCTTGTACATCATGTAAATGTCGCCCTTGGACGCAAGCTCAAAGGGTGCGTGCATGGACAGGATCGGCACTCCCAAGTCAACGACGTCCACGTTCCACGATGCTACCACCTTTGCCACGGTTCCCGCACCGCCTTGGTCAACCTTGCCGTACTCTCCCGTTTGCCACGCCACGTTTCTGCTGTCGAGAACGGAAGTGATTTTTGCCACCAGCTCTGCCGAGGCATCCGAGGAACCGGATTTCCCTCTCGCTCCCGTGTACTTCGTCACCACTACGCCTTTGTTCACGTACGCGGAATTCTTGCCGTCGTAGGCTTCGCCGTAGCAGGGGTCAAATGCACCGCCAACGTCTGCGGAGAGGCAACAGCTGTTTTCGCAGAACTCGCCGTAGGCTGCGCCCTCTGCTTCGCACAGCTCTTTAAAGAGGTTCGTGTACGCCGCAGAGAGAAGTCCCGTTACGCCCTCGCTCCCGATTTCCTCCTTATCCGCAAAAATGCAGATCGCCGTTCTCTCGGGGGTCTCTGAATCAAAAAGTGCTTCCATCGAGGGGTAAGCGCACACACGGTCGTCGTGACCGTAAGCCCCGATCATTCCGCCGTCAAAGCCCACGTCTTTGGATTTACCCGCAGGAACTGCCGAAAGTTCTGCTCTCAGGAAATCCTCCTCGGTTATGCCGTACTTCTCGTTCAGAAGCTTCAAAAGCGCAAGCTTTACCTCGGTTCCGTCTTCAAGGGGCACAGAACCGACGATGATGTTTAAGCCCTCGCCCGTGATTGCGGAAGCAAGCGGTTTTTCCACCTGGTCCTTCGCAATGTGCGGCATAAGGTCGCTGATGCAGAAAACAGGTTCGCCCTCTTTCTCGCCCACGCTGATTTCTACCTTTTCCCCGTTCTTCTTAAAGAGCACTCCGTGAAGCGCCAAGGGGAGCGCTGTCCAATGGTACTTCTTGATTCCGCCGTAGTAGTGGGTTTTAAAGTACGCCATTCCGCCTTCTTCGTAAAGGGGTCTTTGTTTCAAATCCAAGCGGGGAGAATCCGTGTGGGCTATCACAAGGTTTGCACCCTCGCTGATGGGAAGCGTTCCCTTTTTTATCACAACGATGGCTTTACCTCGGTTGAGAAGGTAAACGCCCTCACCCGCACTGAGTTTTCTGTTTCTGTCGTAGGGCTTGAAGCCTTTTTCCTCCGCACGTGCCGCCGCAAAGCTTGCCGCCTCACGCTCCGTTTTTGCCGAGTCGATGAAAGCCTTGTAGCCCTCGCAAAACTCCTTCGCTTTTTCAAAAAATCCTTCTTCCGTTTCCGAAACGTTCTTCGGACTGTAAAGCAATTCTTTTCTGTACTGAGCTTTCAATTCTTCAAGCTCCTTTTCCGTCCTTAACCCAAGTTCCTTTTCATTCGCTCTGTTCGCTTGCATCGACTTTGCCCTCGCTTTCTTCGACTTCTTTACTTTGTTCGTTTTGTTCGTTTTGCTCGCTGAAATAAAGTTCTTTATAAATTTTCTCGTACTTTGCGATTTTTTCCAAATACTTTGACGTTTCTCCAAAGGGCACGTTCTCAAGGCTTCTCCCGTCGGGAGAAAACGCTCTGTCCTCCAGCCACTTGTTCACGTTCCCCGGCCCTGCGTTGTAAGCGGCGTGAACCACCGTCCAATCGCCGTAAATGCGGTAAAGCAGTTGCAGATACGACCCTCCGTAACGCAGATTTGTTTCTGCCTCAAAAAGCTTTTCGCCGTCTTTTTCCTCGTCAAATTCCTCGCCCAGACGCTTTGCCATGTCCGACGCCGTTTCGTTCATCAACTGCATCAGCCCCTTTGCGCCCACTCTCGAAACCGCTTTCGCATCGTAATCGCTCTCCGCTTTTACCACGGCGTGAAGCTTTTCGGGCGGGATTCCGTAAGCCTCTGCCGCTGCTGAAATTTCAGCTTCGTAGCTGAGGGGGTAAATGATCTTTCGGATTTCGTCATAAAACACCGCATAAACCGCCAACACCAGGCAAAAAACTCCGATAAGAGTAAAAAACACCTTCAAAGGCTTCATAAGCCCTCCTTAAACCTAAGCTTGCTCATGGGAAATCGGAAACGAAGCAACGCCCAAAGCAAGGCCTTTGCCGCCTTCCTTTCAAGGGCTTGCAATGAACCTCCGTTCCAAATGCACAGATGGCTGTTTGCTCTCAAAAACTCTGCGCTCTTTTGTTTTTCCAGTCTTGCTCTTACCTCGTCCTCGCTTCTGCCGTCACGCAGAGCAACCCGCCTTACGTTCTCACCGTCGGGAGCGAGAACGCAGACCACGGCATCCACCTTCGTTTCAAGCCCCGCCTCGAAAAGTAACGGAGCGTCCACAAACGCCAGTCTGTCACCTCTCGCTTCAAACGCTTCAAGCTTGCCCCAAAGGGCTTCAAGAATAAAGCGGTGGGTAATAAAATTAAGCCTTTCCGTCCCTTCCGCAGTTGCAAAGGCACGCTCTGCAAGAGCCTGTCTGTCAAGGCTCCCGTCCTCCTTAAGAATTTCTGCTCCGAAGCTGTCAGCCAAGGCTTTCAGGCATTCGCTTCCCGCTTCGTAGATTTCATAAGTCAAAGCGTCGCAGTCAACGCCGTTTATTCCCCGTCTGCGAAAGACGGATGCCACGGTGCTTTTACCGCTTCCGCTCCGTCCGCAAAGACCTAAAACAAACATCTCTTTCTCCATTTAAACCCTTACGTCGCTTACGGTGCGGTTTGCGCTCTCACCGTTCAGCGACAAAAAACTTACTCTATCACTTCAACGTACTTTTTGATTTCTTCAATCGGCAGAGAGCCCTTGCGTAAAATCCTCGCTCTCCCGTCCTCGCCGAGAGAAACAATGCTCGACTCCCGCCCCACCTCCGTGCTCCCGCCGTCGATGATGGCGTCAACTCTGCCGTACAGCTTTTCGATGACCGTCTTCCCGTCCGTGGGGCTGGGTTCGCCCGAAATGTTGGCAGAGGGCGTTGCTAACGGAGTTCCGCAAAGCCTTATCAGCTCCCTTGCCACGGTGTTTGCCGGAAACCTTATCCCCACCGTGTCCATCCCCGCCGTAACAATCGACGGAACGCACTCCTTCTTCTTCAAAACCACCGTCAGCGGTCCGGGACTGAACTTTTCAAAAAGAAGCTTCGCCTCGGGCGTAATGTACCCC
>JAFXKQ010000090.1 GCA_017531625.1 Clostridia bacterium
CAAGATTGGGGAAAATCGGGAAATAGTCCCCTGAGCTGTATTTTACAGATCTAAGCCCCAAAATAAACTCCGCAAGTCCTTCGGACGGAGACAAAGATTTAAGCCAATACCCAAGGAAAACAAAGGCTATACCGAAAGCCAAAACCGCAAAAGCGGGCATTCTCTTAAAAATCGGATAGGTAATCATACACGTTCCAAGCAAATGCAAAACTCCGAAAACGATAAAAAGCGATTTAAATGACGGAGATAACATTCCCACAAAATAAGTAACAAGACTGACACACAATCCGCATCCAAAAACAATCAATCCCCGTTTTACGCTATCTGTACCCAAAGTCACACTCAATCCGGATAACACCACAAAGAAAATGCCTCCGTTTTCCAACAGAAAAATGTAGATTGGCGGTAAATTGATACCAGAACTAAACACGTTTGTGAGGTCAAACAAAAAATGGACGACAATTACACCTAAAATAAGCACACCCCGAAACGCATCAATTTCCCAAATTCTTTGTTTTTTTAAAGAATTAGTTCTGTTTTCCACTAAGCAACGCCCCCATAAAAGAAACCAACTCTTAATTAATGAAATTTATCTTATTTTGAATTTTACCATTACTTTTTTGAATTTTACCATAACTTTATGATTTCTTCAATCAAAAATTACTAATTTAATTTTTTCGGCTGTTTAAGCGGACTTTTCTGCAGTTGGAAGCACTTCATTAATTTACTTGAATTTATACGCCTTCATTCTTCTAAACTAAGACTGCACACAAAAAGTGCGCACCGCTTATTTTAAACAAAAAAGAAAACAACAAAATTATTATCATCATGTTTTAAAACAAAATTCGTTTTTTCAGAAAAAGGAACACAGAATACAATGATTTTAATAAGTAAAAAGTTTACTGCAATTTTTTTGGCATTAGTTTTAATCCTCCCTCTCGCTGCCAACACCGTTTCTGCGACTGAAACAGTTGGCCACAGCGTCAAAAACGGCGAATCACTCTGGATAATAGCAAAGAAATACGGAATTGCTTTCCAAAGCATTCTTGATGCAAACGCTGACCTCAAGAACCCAAATCTTATTTATCCAAACCAAATCGTCAGAGTGCCACTCCCCTCTTCTGATGAAAACAACGGTGGTAACGGTAGCCAAGGTGTCGCCTCTTTCAGAGAACAGGTTTTAGCTTTAACAAACAAGTACCGTACCGCTCAAGGCTTATCTCCCTTGACCCTCGATTCAAGTATCAGCAATGCAGCACAAGCAAAAGCTGATGACATGGCTAAAAACAACTATTTTTCACACACAAGCCCCACCTACGGTTCTCCATCTGACCTTCTTAACAGCTTTGGAATCTCCTGGCGTTTTTCGGGCGAAAACATTGCAAAAGGTTTTTATGATGCTGAATCTGTACTGACCGCTTGGATGAATTCTGCAGGCCATAGGGCAAACATCCTAAACTCGTCATTCACTAAACTCGGTGTCGGTTACAATTCAAAAGGCGGCTATTGGGTTCAAGAATTTGTAGGCTGAAAAAGGTGCTGTTGCTTAATGCTTCAGCACCTTTACATTAAATTTCTGAAATAGCTTTACTTCTTGCCGCAACGATTAACCCTTCAAAAATTCGTCTTGAACAAATGTCATTTTCTACAAGATGTTCGGGATGCCATTGAACAGCAATACCGAAAGGATAATTCTCAAGTTCGATCGCTTCCACTATACCGTCATCAGCATAACCGACTACCTTTACATCATTTCCCGGAATTTTGATGGACTGATGATGCATACTGTTGACCATAAGTTTTTCAGCGCCTGCAAGCTCGGCAACCTTACTTCCCTTTTCAAGGGTAACTGAATGGTGGGGCACGCTATAGGGCGGTTGCTGACGGTGCAGTATCTCTCTGCCATACTCCAAAGGAATATCCTGATAAAGGGTTCCGCCCATTCCGACGTTGACAAGCTGTATCCCTCTGCAAATGCCGAGGAACGGTTTCTTTAATTCTATAATCTTCTTAAAAAAGCAAAATTCGCCTTTGTCCCTTCCCCTGCACGCAGAGCCAAAGCCCTCGTGAACAGTTTCCCCGTAAATGTGAGGATAAACATCATCACCGCCGGGAAAAAGTGCGCCGTCACAAACCCGAGCAAGACTTGCGTAACTATCTTCACTGTCAGTAAGCGGCAAAACGAACGGTACGCCGCCGGCCATTTCAATCGCTCTTATATATCTCAAAAGCAAAGACATTCGTTCTGCGCCGTCATCATACGACGGAAAGAGCGCTATACGAGGTTTTAAGTTTTCCATTTTTACTTATTCCTTTCAAAACAGACCCGTAAATCTTTATGTTGAAGTGCTATAACAGATTAAAATGTTTTTAGTAATTTGTCAATAGGAACAACACATTTTTCTACAAATACAGCAATTTGTTATTGCTATCATACGGGGATTAAGTTATAATCAAAACAGTAACCAAATTTGTCAATGACACGGAGGAAAGTTTTGTGACAGAAAAAGAAAAGTGCACACTTTGTCCTAGGAACTGCTCCGTTGACAGAAATCAAAACGCAGGCTATTGCGGTGAACTATCAACCGTGCGGGTTACCCGTGCTGCTCCTCACTTTTGGGAAGAGCCTTGCATCTCCGGCAATTTAGGTTCAGGCACAGTTTTCTTTTCTGGATGTAATTTACGTTGCGTTTTCTGTCAAAACAAAAGCATCTCGTTGAGCAAGTTCGGCAAAGAGGCAGACATTGATTCTTTGGCACAGCTTTTTATTGATCTTTCAAAAACAGGAGTACACAACATCAATCTTGTGACCCCTTCGCATTTCACTTCACAAATTGCCAAAGCCATAGAAAAAGCAAAACTTTTAGGGCTTGATTTGCCTTTTGTGTGGAATTCAAGCGGGTACGAAAAAGCAAACGCTTTAAAATCTCTTGACGGATTGATTGATGTTTATCTGCCTGACTTTAAATACAAAAGCCCTTATCTTTCAAAACGCTATTCAAATGCGGCTGACTATTTTGATGTTGCCACGGAAGCCGTTGACGAAATGCTCAAACAAGTCGGCAAAGCAGTTTTCAAAGACGGTTTAATGAAAAAAGGCGTTATCGTAAGACATTTAGTTTTGCCGGGATGCGCCGAGGACTCCAAAGCTATTCTTCGCCACCTGGCAAAACGTTACGGTGACAGGATTTACATAAGCATAATGAATCAGTACACCCCCATTGATCATGACTTACCGGATTCCCTCTCCCGAAGGACGACTGAAGAAGAATACATCTCCGTTTTAGACTACGCCTCTATGCTTGGGATACGCAAAGGCTTCATTCAGGAAGGCGATACGGCGAAGGAAAGCTTTATCCCTGCCTTTGACTACACAGGATTGGAAAACTTGAAATGATTTATACAGTAACACTTAACCCGGCATTCGATTTACACTACTATTTAGGTTCTTTTTCACCGTTTGAAGACAATTTTGCAAATTATATTGAAACTGAAGCAGGCGGAAAAGGAATCAACGTTTCCAGAGTTCTCAATAACTTAGGGATTGAAAACAAAGCATATTTTCTTTCGGGAAAAGAAAATGAGACCCAATTTTTAAACTTACTTGACGGATACGGTATCAATTACGATTATATTTCAGTCAACGGAAAAATACGTGAAAATGTAAGTCTTCATTCTCTAAACGCTGATGATACGAGAATTTGTGTAAACGGATTCCGGGCAACCGATGAAGCGGTTGATGCACTATTAAAAAAGCTAAAGAGTGTAATCGTTCAGGATGATGTTCTGATTTTTTCGGGAAGATTGCCGGTTAATGTTTCAAAACTAAAGATAATTAATAACCTGTTGGATTTTAGAAACGCAGGAGTTAAACTTTATATCGACTGTGCTTCTTTTGAACTCGCAGACTTTGAAGCGTTGAAACCTTATTTTGTAAAACCCAACCAAAACGAAGCAAACGCTTTATTCCGCACTGATGATGCATTATCCTCTGCTGAAAAACTTTTTGAGTTGGGCATCGAGAACAGCTGTATAACCTTAGGTGGGCAAGGTGCTGTTTACGCTTGTTCCCACAACATTTTTACAGCTTCTGTAAAGAAAATCAAAGCAGTTTCCACGGTTGGGGCAGGTGACGCTTTTACTGCCGGATTTGCGGCTGCTGTAGAAAAAGGTTATCCACCGGAAAAACGGATTAGGTTTGCCGTTGCCTGCGGCAGCGCATCCGCTCTTGAAAAAGGCACAAATCCTCCCCTGCTTACTGAGGTTTTAAAGCTTTCTTCTGACATCAATATCATCAAAAAGACCTCCGACTCAGAGTGCTAAATTGTGAACAACTACGAATTTAATTTTTTAGGGTAAAAGGTTTGTTTTTTCCTTGACGAATTCAAGTTGTTATAGTATAATTGTAAACGTGAGTTTATGGTGTCCGGAGGGAGCTTTTTTCCTTATCTCCACCGCAAATTCGTTCCCGATAACAGTCGATTTATGTTACAATTTGCATCACACCGTAGGCAAACAATTCTAAGTAAAGCAGAGGTATTTTCATCATGAAGAAAATTGCTGTTATTATGGGTAGCGACAGCGACCTTCCTACTGTTGAAAAAGCTTTCGGAGTTTTTGAAAACTTCGGTGTTCCCTACGAAGCACACGTTTATTCTGCGCACCGCACTCCCGAACAGGCAAAATCCTTTGCGGAGAACGCCCGTGAAAACGGATTCGGTGCGATTATTTGTGCCGCAGGTAAAGCGGCGCATCTTGCCGGTGCTATTGCCGCAAACACCACCCTTCCCGTTATTGGAATTCCCATCAAATCTTCTACGCTTGACGGCATTGATGCCCTCCTGTCCACGGTTCAGATGCCCGCAGGAATCCCTGTGGCTACTGTTGCCATTGACGGGGCTGTCAATGCTGCTTTGCTTTCTTTGGAAATTCTTGCAGTGGAAGATACAGTGCTTGCCGAAAAGCTAAAAGAAAAGCGCAAAAATGACGCAGAAAAAGTTCTTGAAAAGGACGCCGTCATTTCAGCAAAATACCGAGCTTAGAGTAACTGTTTTTTTAATTTTTTAGGTTAAGGACAGGCTATATGATAAAGAATGAATTAAGGGAAGAATGCGGCGTTTTCGGCATTCTTTCACCCGCCACTGCTATTGTTGCCCACAGTACATACTACGGTCTTTTTGCGTTACAGCACCGCGGGCAGGAAAGTTGCGGCATCGTCGTAAACGATGACGGTATTTTCCATACGTACAAAGACAAAGGCATTGTAAATGATGTATTTACGCCCCAGGTAATTGAAAACTTGGGTGAAGGTACAATGGCCCTCGGTCATGTACGTTACGGCACCAAGGAAACTAAGAGCCGTTCCAACGCTCAGCCCATGGTCATCAACCACGTCAAGGGACGGATGGCGCTGGCTCACAACGGTAACATAACAAACTACACAGAGCTAAGAGAACAACTAGAGCTTGAAGGTGCTATCTTCCACACCGACAGCGACACGGAAGTGATTGCATACATCATCACGAGAGAGAGACTACGCTCCGCTTCCATTGAAGAAGCCGTTGAGAAAACGATGAACTACATAAAAGGCGCTTTCTCTCTTGTAGTCATGTCTCCTACTAAACTTATTGCTGCACGTGACCCTAACGGTTTCAGACCGCTCTGCTTCGGCAAAACCGAAGACGGTTCTTACGTTATAGCTTCTGAGTCCTGTGCTTTGGATTCTGTAAGCGCTTGTTTAGAGCGTGATGTTAAGCCGGGCGAGATCATCGTTTTTGATAAAAACGGTATCCGCTCAAATGTTGAGCATTGCGGAAAGTGCAAAACTTCCCTTTGTGTTTTTGAATATGTTTACTTTGCACGTCCCGATTCCGTGATAGACGGTGGATGTGTTCATCAGGCAAGACTTAGGGCGGGTTCATTCCTTGCGCTGGAGCACCCCATCCAAGCTGACATCGTAATCGGAGTTCCCGACTCGGGAATCGATGCGGCAATCGGGTACTCCCGTCAGTCGGGGATCCCTTACGGTCTGGGCTTCATTAAAAACCGTTACATAGCACGTACCTTTATTTCTCCCGGGCAGAAATCAAGGGAGGACAAGGTAAGAATCAAGCTTAATCCCATTGCTTCCACCGTTAAAGGCAAACGTGTGGTCCTTATTGATGACTCAATCGTCAGAGGTACAACTTGCGGAAGAATCGTAAAACTTCTCCGCGAAGCAGGTGCCACCGAGGTTCACATGAGGGTTACGGCACCCCCATTCCTAAATCCGTGTTATTACGGCACAGACATCAGCTCCAAGGAGTCTCTTATCGCATGCAAACACAGTGTTGAGGAAATCGCCGAAATCATCGGTGTTGACAGTCTCGGTTACCTCAGCGTAGACAGCGTAAAGAAAATTGCTTGCTGCAATGACGGGGTTGATTTCTGCTGTGCTTGCTTTAACGGTGAGTACCCTACAGAGATCCCTACGGCGACGTACAAGAGCCGTTTTCAGCAAAAGCTTTCAGAAAAACAGTAAAAACATTGTTCAACAACAAAAAATGTATTTGAAAGGGCTATCAGTATTATGAAGAGTTTCAGCGAAAGCTACAA
>JAFXKQ010000091.1 GCA_017531625.1 Clostridia bacterium
CGGCTCACAGTAACTTGGTACAGTTCTCGCCTCGGTTCGTCTTGTCTGTACTCTTTCTCAGCAATCTGCCAAGTTGATGACAAGGTTTGTCATCAACTTGAGGAATCGGCGTTCAAACCCGATTCCTGTTTTTTGCGTAAAGCCTAAGTAAAGCTAATTTGAAAACTCGTTGTCCTTGATGTATTCGATAACCGTTTTAAGGCTTTTGCTAAGCCATTTGTTTTTGTGATAAATGAGCTGTTTCCAGATTTCCGGATTTATGTCGCAAACGTCGAGATAGCAAAGTTCTCCCGATTCAACCAAATCCTTGGTAACAAAATCGGGCAGGTATGAAATCATACTGCTTTTTGCAATCATTGACGTAATGATGTCGGTTCTTCCGATTTCGAGAACGGGGGTTATCTCCAAGGATTTTTTTGCAAGCTCTCGGTCAAACACACGGCGGTAACCCTGACCGTGTTCTGTCAGAATAAAAGGCTCATTTGCTATGTCTTTAACCGAAAGCCCTTTCATTCCCGCAAACCTTGAAGCAGAACTCGCAACAAAGTGCATCTCAAGCTGTTCTTCCTTTGCAATGACGTAATCCTTGTTGTAGGAGTGGCTGTCCAGCGTAATGATAAAATCCGCCTCGTTGTGGTCGAGCATGTCGAACATAACGGAGGTGTCCGCCGTGGTGAATTTGATGGAGATGGACGGGTAGCGGTTGTGGAAGTCAATGTAATGAGCGTTAATCATTTCGTCACAAACGGAATCGGGGCTAACAATGTGAATGTGCCCGAAAAGCTTCTCGTCGTTTGTGAGACTTTCCTTGAACTCATCGGTTAGGGCGCGGACTTGGTGTGCGTAAGAAACAAGCTCGTGTCCCCGTTGGGTGAGGGTGATTGTGTGATTGATTCGTTCAAACAAAAGACAGTCAAGCTCTTCTTCAAGCTGTTTTATCTGAAAGGAAACCGTCGATTGCGAATAACCAAGCTGTTCGGCGGCTTTTGTAAAACTCCCAAGCTCTGCCACGTGGGTAAAGGTAATCAGATTGCGTAATTCCATTCCTGTATCTCCAAAATCTAAATTTTCGATGGCAAACATTAAAACCATTCGTTTGACTAATGACGATTGTTATTATATAATCAAGCACAGAAAAAGTCAAGTCTGAGAAACGCAAAGCGTTTAAGGGTTTAAGTTGACGGCAAACCGTGGCTAAAAACGTCAGAGCGTTTTAGGGTTTCTCAGCAGGAGGAGAAAAAATGACAGATCCACAACTTTACACAATCATCGCCCTTGCCGCTTACGCAATAGCAATGGCACTCATCGGCTGTTTCAGCTTCGGCAAATCCAAAACGCTGGACGGCTTCCTGATCGGCGGACGGAAAATCGGCGCATGGGTAACCGCCTTTGCCTACGGCACTACGTACTTTTCTGCCGTGGTTTTCGTTGGCTACGCAGGTCAGCACGGGTGGAACATCGGCATCGGCGCAATTTGGATCGGTGTGGGTAATGCCATACTGGGCTGTTTGCTTTCGTGGCTTCTGTTCGCAAACAAAACCAGAAAGATGACGAAAAAGCTTAACGCCAGAACCATGCCCGATTTCTTCGAAAAGCGTTACAACTCAAAAGGCATGAAGGTTTTGGCAGCGGTTATCATCTTTGTTTTCTTAGTACCTTACTCTGCAGCCGTGTACAAAGGACTCGGTTCGCTTTTCAGTGCGGTTTTCCCCGGTGTTGAAACTTGGGTCTGGATGCTCATCATCGCAGTTCTTACCGCCGTGTACCTTGTTGTAGGCGGTTACGTTGCAACCGCTTACACCGACTTGATTCAGGGTATCATCATGATCGTGGGCGTTGTTTGTCTTGTTGTTGCGGTTCTCAGCCACGAAAACGTTGGCGGACTCGGCGGTTTGATTGAAAACCTTAGAAGTTTCGAATCTCTCCCCGGCGACCCCAACCCCACAACGGGCAGTCAACTTACGGACATTTTCGGCGGTTCTTCCTTCAAGTTCCTCTGCTTCAACATTATGCTCACAAGCTTCGGTACTTGGGGACTTCCTCAGATGATCGGCAAATTTTACGCCGTTAAGGACACTTCCGCCATTAAGCGCGGTACAATCATTTCCACGGTCTTCTGCATCGTAATCGGTTGCGGTGCTTACCTCATCGGTTCTGCTTCAAGACTTATCCTCGGCGGTCAGCTCCCCGAAGGCGGTGTAGACTCCGTAATCCCCGCAGTTTTGATGGAAGTTCTCGGCGGCGGTACATTCGGAATCATCTTGCTTGCAGTTATTATGATTCTCTTGCTCTCGGCTTCCATGTCTACCCTCGAAGCGGTTGTCCTTACTTCTGCTTCCGCCGTTGCGGTTGACCTGATTCCCGCAGTAAGAAAGAAGGAAACCAAACCTCAGCACCAAATGCTTCTCACAAGAGTTCTCTGCCTTGTGTTTGTTGCGTGCTCCTTCATTTTCGCAACCCGTAACATCCCGATCATCGTAAGCCTTATGTCCTTCTCCTGGGGCATCGTTTCGGGTTGCTTTATCGGCCCGTACATCTGGGGTCTGTTCTCAAAGAAAATCACCAAAATCGGTGCGTACGCAGGAATTCTTTCGGGCCTTTTGACGGTGGGCGGTGCAACCCTTGTGATTTCCATTCAGTCCGGCTTCTCCGCCGCAGCATCCAAATCCCCCGAAATGGGCGTTGCCGCAATGGCTGTTTCAATGGTGGTTGTTCCCCTCGTCAGCGCATTCACCAAGAACAAAAAAGAAGATTCCGAGCGTGTAAACGAAATCTTTGCTTGCTATAAAGAGGATTAAGGACGAAAATAAAGAAGACTAAAAATCCGAAAAAAACTCTTGACAAACCGAAATTGTGGTAATATAATAAAGTGACGCGTGAGATAAATGCGTCGTAAATGCAGTGACCAGAAACAAGTAGATTTGGAACGAACCTGGAGAGAGTTGCCGGTTGGTGCGAGGCAAAGGGGATGTCCACTTTGAATTCATTCCGGTAGCAGTGCGCTGAACAAGAGTGATCTTAAGTAGGATGCAACGGGCGTTCCCGTTATAGAACTAAGGTATGTCAGTACCTGATGAGGCTGTCGCCGTGAGGCGTCGGCAAACTGAGGTGGTACCACGGGATTCGATTTCTCGTCCTCTGTGTTCTTAATCGGAATGCAGAGGACTTTTTGTTTTCCTGCATCCGGTTTAAATCGAAACTGTCAAAAACTTTAACAAAATTCGAAAGGATGATTTTCCCATGGCACAAAATTACTTCCAAAAAGAAATCGAAACCATGTCTGCTGAAGAAATGAAGAAGCTTCAGTCCGAAAAGCTTGTAAAACAGGTTAAGCACGTTTACGAAAACGTGGCTTATTACCGTAACCTTATGGACGAAAAGGGCGTTAAACCCGAGGACATCAAGGGCATCGATGACCTTAGCAAACTTCCGTTCCTTACAAAAGCCGACTTGCGTGATGCGTACCCCTACGGACTTTTGGCAAAGCCCCTTGAGGACTGTGTAAGAATTCAGTCCACCTCCGGCACAACAGGCCGCCGTGTGGTTGCGTTCTATACGAAGAATGACGTTGATTTGTGGGAAGACTGTTGCGCGCGTGCAATCGTTGCGGCAGGCGGAAGTAAGCAGGACGTTTGCCAGGTTGCCTACGGCTACGGCCTCTTCACGGGCGGTCCCGGCCTTAACGGCGGTTCCCATAAGGTTGGCTGTCTTACGCTTCCCATGTCTTCCGGTAACACAGAACGTCAGATTCAGTTCATGACGGACTTAAACGCAACGATCCTCTGTTGTACCCCTTCCTACGCCGCATACATTGGCGAAACCTTGAAAGAGCATGGTTATAAACCCGAGGACATCCCCTTGAAAGCGGGCATCTTCGGCGCAGAACCCTGGACGGAAGAAATGCGTAAAGGCATTGAAGAAGTCCTCGGCATCAAGGCGTATGACATCTACGGCCTTACCGAAACCACAGGTCCAGGCGTTGCTTTCGAATGCAGCGAACAGACGGGCATGCACATTAACGAAGACCACTTCTATGCCGAAATCATAGACCCCGATACGGGAGAGGTTCTTCCCGAAGGTTCTAAGGGCGAGCTTGTGTTCACCTCTTTGGATAAGGAAGCGTTCCCGCTTCTCCGTTACCGCACAAGAGACATCTGCGTGCTTTCCCGTAAAAAGTGTTCTTGCGGACGTACACTTGTTAAGATGGCAAAGCCCATGGGCAGAACCGATGATATGCTTATCATCCGTGGCGTAAACGTGTTCCCCAGCCAGATAGAAACGGTGCTTCTCAATGAGGGTTATCAGCCGAATTACCAGATTATCGTTGACCGTGTGAAGAATAACGATACCTTCGACGTGAACGTGGAAATGAACTCCGAACAGTTCACCGACAAGGTAAGCGAAATCCTTGCCATGGAAAAATCCCTCGCAAACGCAATGAAGACCATGTTGGGAATCAATCCCGCAGTTCATCTTGTACCGCCTAAAACGATTACGAGAAGCGAAGGCAAAGCGGTTCGAGTAGTGGACAAGAGAAAACTTATATAACGTAGAAAGGAGCTTTAAATTATGGCAATCAAGCAATTAACGGTATTCATTCAGAACAAAAAGGGAACAGTTGCGTCGGTAACAGAGACACTTTCCAAGAATAACATCAATTTAAGAGCGCTTTCTATAGCCGAAACACAGGATTTCGGAATTTTGAGAATGGTAGTCAACGATACGGTAAGCGCAGAGAAGATTTTGACAGAAAACGGTTATCTTATTAAAACCATCGACGTAGTGGGGGTAAAAATCGGTGACGAACCGGGACAACTCACGTCAGCTCTTAACGTGCTTGACTATGCGGGCATTAACGTGGAGTATCTGTATGCGTTCATGGCACGTACAGAAAAACACGCATACGTGGTTTTGAGAATAGAGGAAAGCGAAGAAGCGGAATGTGTCCTCGCAAAGGCGGGCTTCAAGCTTATCACGGATGCGGACATCAGTAAGCTTTAATGCGGCGTTAAACTTCAACGTAAACATCACCGTAAACCAAAACGCGGACTTTGCCGTGTAGCTTGATGAGAACGTTGACAAAAGCTTTAATGCAAAACTTAATTTATTCAAACCTTAAAAGTTTGATGTAAACTTTACCGAGGGCCTTCCCGTGATAAAAGCAGGCTGTCTCAAATGCAGACTCAGAGCATTTGAGACAGCCTTTTTCGCTTTAATTAAAGACCGCTGTACCGTTCGCCACGGAGCGAGCCTCCTTGTACTTCAAGTCCTTGCATCAGTAAAAGACAACAAAAAAACACCCGCAAAGGTTCCTTCTCATAAGGATAATAAAACACCGACGGATTTTAAGATCTGTCGGTGTTTTTACTATTCGATAAATTGGAATTTGAAAGAATTATTATTTATTTTTCAGTTCGCGGTTGTCCTTTTCGGATTCAAATATTTCAGCAACTGCATCGGTAAGCTCATCCGTC
>JAFXKQ010000092.1 GCA_017531625.1 Clostridia bacterium
AAGAAGTTTGGTAAAATAGAGTATCAAATCATTCTTACGGAGAGGAAGTGTTAGCTAATGAAAGGAAACCGTATTGTTCCATCTGCTCTTTCGGGGATAATTAAGGCACCGCCTTCTAAAAGCCTTGCCCACAGAGCACTTATTTGCGCCGCACTTTCAGGAGAAGAGTGCTTTATTTCCAACGTCGGCGTGAGCGATGACGTTAAGGCTACGATCTCCTGTCTCTCGAAGCTTGGTGTAATGTTTACTGTGGACGGTAACGGGCTTTTGGTTAACGGCAAAAACATTAAGCGCGGTAAAGAATGCGGTCCGATTGAGTTTAACTGTAAAGAGAGCGGTGCAACTTTAAGGTTTATGATTGCCATAGCCGCCGCCCTCGGGGTGGATGCATCCTTCTACGGCACGGGGAATTTGCCAAATCGCTCCGTGGAAGAGTACGTTAAGCTCTTGCCTGCCGGCGGGGTTCAAACCTTTAAGAAGGGCAAGGAAATTATCAGCATAAGCGGGCAGCTTGTCGGTGATGAGTTCAACATCTCCACTGAGGTTTCTTCTCAGTTCCTTTCGGGCATGATGTTGGCCCTTCCGCTTCTGGATAAGCCCTCGGTGATTACTTTGAATGAGCCGATTCACTCCAGTGATTACGTTGTGCTTACTTCTGACATTCAAGCTCATTTCGGCGTTCGCCCTGTGATTGACAAAAATAATCTGAAGGTTACGGTTCCAAACGGTAAGTATGTTCCCGCAGATTACAAAATCGAAGGAGACTACTCCTCAGCGGCATTTTACCTTGTTGCAGGTGCTTTGGGGCACGGCGTTACGGTGGAGGGGCTATCGGAGAATTCGCATCAAGGCGATCGTCGCATTGTGAAGATCCTTTCCTCCTGTGGGGCAAAGATTACTCAAAGTGAATCCTTTGTAAAGGTTTGCGGTACGCCGATTCTAACTCCCGTCCGTGTTGACTGTTCGGACATTCCGGACCTTGTGCCGATTCTTGCGGTTCTTTCGTGTTTTGCAGACGGCAAGAGCGTACTTGAAAACTGTGGGGAGCTTTATTACAAAGAGAGTGATCGTGTTCATGCAATTTGTGATGCTTTAACAGCCTTCGGTGCAGACATAGAAGCAGTAGGCGGAAACATTGTTGTGCGTGGCCACGGTTGGCTCGACGGTGGCGAAGCCCGTGATTACGGGGACCACCGTGTGGCAATGGCTTTAAGCGTTGCGGCTGCATTTTCCGATCACGAGAGTGAAATAGAGACAGACAACACTGTAAACAAGTCGTATCCTGCGTTTTACAGCGATTTTGTGAAGCTCGGCGGCAGATACACAAAACTGAGCTGAGCTGTAAAAAAGTCATTAAAAAAGGAAATAAATGTTTTTTAAATCGGGTGCATACTGCGCCCGATTTTGCGTACAATAAGGGTGTCCTCAAAGGACAAGGTGATTTGCTTGAAGAAAAAGCGAGTACGCTTAAAAGCAGGACAGGCTGAAGGTTCACGTGCATCCTTCGGGAATCCTTGCGGGAGACTTCATCCTACCCTTTGGAACGGCGGTTTAGCAAGCCGTAATGACGGTTTTGCAAATGATAATTCTTTATACAGTGAAACCGACCCCAACGGAAGCTATACGGGGGTTCCCCGTGAGAACGATGAGGTACCTGTTCAGGACGCAGACGATCTTTAACCGATTCCTGTGCCGTGGAGAGCATTGGCTCAATACGGTTATGCGTAGAAAAAGAGCTTTTGGTTTTTGATTAAAAACATTTCAGATTCCAAAAGTTCAGGGGCTGTCTGAATGCTTGATTTTGCATTCGGGACAGCCCCTTTTCTTCTTACTTATTTAAACTTAAAATCCTTCTACATGCATAGAACCGGAAGATTGGATTCCGCCGAGCGCTCCGATTATGTTGGGAAGCTTTGTCTGGAGGTTCATAAGCAGTACTGTAAGGCAAGCTTGAAGCTGGTTCTCGTCACTGCTGTCGCAAGCTTCATCCTTGGATGGGAGGGTTATAGAAACTTCATCAAGGATTTTTGTTTCAGCATCAAGGTCAAAATCCAATTCAAAAGCCTTCGATTGAAGAACAAAGTTGCCATCAAAGCTGAATTCGTTTTTGTTGGAGTTTTCTAATTTAAACGATGCGGTGAGGGTCAACAGCTCCTCAAAAGTTTTGCCGTCCTCGGATGTTTCGATTTTGAGGTTAATGTCGTTTGTCTCTCCGCCGTAGTTGCATCCCAGATCCAGTTTCAATTCGGCTTCGTCGCTGTTAATGTTTGCTTTGAGGAAGCTTGAAGTTTGATCAGCTTTTGCGTCTACGGTTAAAACCGTTTCGTCGTCTACGATTACGGAAGAGTAAAAGTAACTTTCGTTTTCTTTGCAAGCTCCGTCAACTGTGACTTTGAAGAATTCCTCGCCGTCATCGCCCTTTTCTTCGGGAGCTTCGGTACCGATGAGTTCTACCCTGATAAGACTGCCTTCATAGTAGTAGCAGTTGACGGCAATCGTGCTTTCCAGGTCTAAGTCTTCATCGTTCAAGCTTTCGTCAAGCTTTGCTATGAGTTCGTCTACGGAAGAGGCAAAATCAAAGCTTTCGCCCGTACCTGCAAAGTAGGGAACAAGCTTTTTAACAAGGTCGTTAATGACGCTGTCTGTCTTTGCCGAGGTCAAAAAGCTTTTGAGAAAATTGACAAAATCCTTACCGTCGATGACAGCGCTTACGCAGGTGGTCTTGAATTCCTGTCCCTCGGTAAAATGAAGGCCAATCTTTTCCTCGCTTTCGGAAAAGATTTCTTCGGGAATTGCATCAATAACAAGGTCTTTAAGATGCTTGCAGTTTTCCTCTGTGAAAAACTCCTCCAAGATCGGAAGAATTGCGGTTATGTTTGAAACGCCGGAGGAAATTTCCTCGGTTGTTGCTTCAACTGTTGCATCTTCGTAATTGTAGGCATTGTCGTAGGTGTAATCGTAATCGTCGTAATCAGAATCATAACTGTAGTCAGTGCCGTAGTCAGATGCTGAGGCACCTGCAGAAAGCTTTTTGATCGTGTCTAAAGAAACGTAAAGGGGTTTAGGCAACAGACCGTCTGAGCCAATGAAAAGGTTTTCTTTGTCGGACTGAATCGAAAGATTTATCGTGTCGCCTAAAGCGGAAAGCTTTCCGTCCATGCTGAAAAGTTGGTTTTTGGCGTCTGATAAAACGTCAGCGCTCAAACCGAGGTTAAGCTTAAGGTCTTTACCGTCAACAGAAAGCTTGTTTACAGCCATGTCGACGCTTGAGGAACTGAAATCGCCCGTTTCAAATTCAAATTCGTTTTTGCCACCCGCCGTCTTCTTCAAAATGTCGGAAAGAGAGGCTGTGATGTCGGATTCACCTTGGTAAAACTTCTGTGCCGGGCTGAGCTTGTTGAAAGCGTCTTCTTTTTCATTTCCGCAAGCGTTGAGAAGGGGGAGTGTAAGAGTTAATACAAGGAAAATGCAAAAAAGTTTTTTAAGTGTTTGCTTCAAAATGTTTTCTCCTTTCTTTGGATACAAAACTCGTTTTGTGCCTTTAAACATCAAAGGCACAGATGCGCCGAAAAAACTCGGCGCATCTACAAAGTAGTTATTTTTAATTATTTATTAAGCTCTGCTAACTTTTCGATGATGCCTACAGCGTTCTTCTTAATGTTGGGATAGCCGAAGAAAACACTGCCGTCACAGTTCTTTGCTTCGATACAAGCTTTTACCTGATTCGGAATTTCATCAGGCTCCCAACCTTCCTGCTCAACACGGTAAACGCCGTGACCTACATAAAGCTTAACGCCTGTGCCTTCAACAGCGTCGCACCACCAGTCGAGGAGGGTGTCGAAGCGAGCGTAAGAGGTGTCGAACTTCCAATAAATCTGTGGGCAGATGTAGTCAACGTACTTACCCTTAACCCATGCGATGGCATCAGCATAAAGCTCTGTTGCACATTCGAGCCCTCTTGTGTCGGAACCTTCGGGGCATTCGGGAGACTTGTTCTTCCAGATAGCAAAGGGGGAGATACCGAAGGACACGTTTTCTTTTCTCGCTTTGATTGCGTCATAGCACTCTTTGATGAGCACGTTTACATTTTGTCTTCTCCAATCGCCGAGGCTGAGGCCTTCGCCGTACTTTTCGTACTCTTTCTTGTCGTCGTATTCACAAAGAACGGAAACGCCGTCAACTTCTTTTCTTGCGGGGTAGGGATAGAAGTAGTCGTCAAAGTGGACGCCGTCAATGTCGTAATCTTCAACAAGTTCGATAATGCCGTCTACGATGAGCTTTCTAACCTCGGGGATGCCCGGGTTGAAATAAAGCTTGCCGTCTGCATAAGCTACTGTGTACTCGGGATGAAGCTTTGCGGGGTGACCGTCGCAAAGAACACTTACGTCGTGCTTGGGCTTTTCTGCCGTTGCGCCCGTGGTGATACGATAAGGGTTAAGCCAAACGTGGAGCTCTATGTCTCTTGCGTGGCATTCGTCAATCATGTATTGGAGGGGGTCAAAGCCGTCAACAAGGGGTGCGCCCTGTTTGCCCGTAAGATACTCGGAGGTGGGGAAAAGCTTGGACTTATAAAGTGCGTCGGAACAGGGTCTTACCTGAAAGATGATGGAATTCATGTTCATGGTAACGGCATTGGCAATGATTGCGTCAAGCTCTGCCTTCTGTTCGTCAGCGGAGAGACCTGCTTTTGTAGGAAAGTCGAGATTGGCTACGGAAGCAATCCATAAGCTGTAGAAGTATTTATTGTTCATAACGTGATGCGCCTTCCTTTCTTAAATCGAACTTTTACTTGCTTCTAAGTATACCATAAAACAAAAACTATATCAAGCTTTATTTTGATATTGAATAATACATTTTTTTATGGTAAAATAATGTGAATTTTGAGTTTGGAGTATTGGTTATGGCAGAAAGCATACTTTTTGAAAAAATAATGATTGTAAACGAGGACTTTAACTGCGAAGGTCCTGTGTACCTTGGTGTTGACGGGGGTAAAATCGATTGCATTTCCGAAACTGCTCCCGAAAAAATTTATGACAGAAGGATTGACGGCAAAAACAAAGTTTTGTTGCCCGCGCTTGTGAACACTCACACTCATCTGCCTATGACTCTGTTAAGAGGGTATGCGGAAAACTACAGTCTTTCCGATTGGCTAAATAAAAAGGTCTTTCCTTTTGAGGCAAAGCTTACGGAAAATGACATTTATTACGGAATGCTTCTTGCTCAGGCTGAAATGTTCCGTTTTGGTACGGTTTCCACGACAGAGATGTATTTCCGTCTCGGTCAGCTTTGCAGAGCGACGGCAGAAAGCGGTGCAAAGATTAACGTTTGTAATCCGATTTTGTGCTTTGGAAGTACGGACTTTGAAAACTTTTCCGAAACCAAGGAATACTTGGAGCTTTTGCAGGATAAGTCCGTAACCGCTGACGGCAGAATCATAATTGACATGGGGATTCATGGGGAGTACACTTCCAATCCCGTGGCGGTGGAAAAGGCGGCTGATTTTGCTAAGGAGCACGGAATGAGAATTCAGCTTCACCTTTCGGAAACCAAGGCAGAACATGAAGAATGTAAGCAAAGACACGGGATTACCCCTGCGGCTTATTTTGAAAAACACGGTGCTTTCGATGTGCCCTGCACGGCGGCGCACTGCGTTTGGCTCGATGATGAGGACATGGAGATTCTTGCACGCAAGGGTGTTACGGTGGCGAACAATCCCATCAGCAATTTAAAGTTAGCGAGCGGAATCGCAAACGTTAAGAAAATGATGGAAAAGGGCATTAATGTGGCCCTCGGTACTGACGGAGTTGCAAGTAACAATAATTTGAACCTTTTTGAGGAACTAAAGCTTTTTGCGGTTCTTAACAAGGCTGCAAGCGGTGATCCCGCTTTTGTCACTCCGGCTCAGGTTTTGAAGGCGGCTACGCTCAACGGAGCACGCTCCCAAGGGCGTGACAACTGCGGAGTGATTAAGCTCGGTGCGGCGGCAGACCTTACGGTTATCGACACAGACAAGCCTTACATGCATCCGTGCCACGATCTGATGGCCAATTTGGTTTATTCTGCACAGGGTACTGACGTAGTGATGACGGTTTGTGACGGCCGTGTACTTTATGAAAACGGGGAGTACAAGACGGTGGACGTGGAGCGTGCGGTTTACGAGGTTGAGAAATCGGCGTACAAGTACGCTAACGAGCTTAAATAAAGGGCTTAAACAGCTTCAATAATTCGGATTTTGAAGGAGTAGGTTTTATGTACGATAAGGCTTTAAAGCAAATAAAAAAGGTTATCGGTGATTTCGTGCCCGAGTATCTTATCATTCTCGGTTCGGGGCTTGGTGGTTTGGCTGAAAAGGTGGAGAACCCGATTGCCATAAAGTACGGCGAAATTGACGGGTTTATGACTTCAACAGCGCCTTCTCACGCAGGCAGACTAATTTTCGGTACTCTTAACGGCAAAAACGTCGTTTGTATGCAGGGGCGTCTTCACCTTTATGAGGGTTATGACCGTAAGCAGGTTGTGTTCCCTTTAAGAGTGCTCAGAAAACTGGGTGCTTCAAAAATCATCGTAACCAACGCTGCCGGCGGCATAAATCCGGATTTTGTTCCGGGCGACATCATGATTATTAACGACCACATTAATTTTACGGGAACTAATCCCCTTATCGGGGCTAATGACTCGGAATTTGGAGTGAGATTCCCTGATATGACAATGGCTTATTCCAAAGCACTCAGAGAGAGGGCAAGGGTAACCGCCGCTAAGCTCGGACTTGAGCTCAAAGAAGGCGTTTACATAGGTTGCACAGGCCCTTCATACGAAACTCCTGCGGAGATCAGGGCGTTTAGAATCCTTGGTGCCGATGCTGTGGGAATGTCCACGGTTGCGGAGGTTATTGCGGCAAGACATTGCGGTTATGAGATTCTTGGTTTTTCTCTTATAACAAACATGGCGGCGGGAATGAAAAACGTGGAGCTTTCCGAAGAGGAAGTAATTGAAGTAGGCAAACAAAAGGGAGAGGCTCTCAGCAAGCTTGTTACAGAGCTTTTGATTTAATTTGTTTTATTATTTTAGTTGAGCAAGACGGTGGTTTGCAGTTGTTGCAGAAGGAAGGGGCTTTATGGGATTACCTCAGACTGTTGGTTTTGATGAGCAGACAAATGAGCTTTTGATTATAGACCAGACTTTGCTTCCCGTGAGACTAGAGATACTCAGGATAAGCGAGGTCAACGCTCTGTGCGATGCAATAAAAAAATTAAAGGTGCGTGGAGCTCCCGCAATCGGAGTTGCTGCTGCCATAGGGCTTTATGCCGTTGCTTACCGCTTTGAAGAAGTAAGCGAGGATGGATTCTTTTATGCGCTTGAAAAATACGCAGAGAGAATCAATTCCACAAGACCTACGGCGAAAAACCTTTCGTGGGCTCTTGAAAGAATGCTTAATTGTGCCAAGGCTTGCAAAGGGCAGGGCATAGAGGGGATTCTTTCAGCTATGAAGGCAGAGGCTGTTGCTGTCAGAGATGAAGACATTAAAACCTGTAAGCTGATAGGTGAGTACGGAGAAACGTTACTCTCCGACGGCGACACTGTGATGACGGTTTGTAATGCCGGTGCCCTTGCGGCGGTGGAATACGGTACGGCACTCTCTCCCATCTACACGGCAAAGGAAAAAGGGAAGGAAATCAAAGTTTACTCGCTCGAAACCCGTCCTTTGCTTCAAGGAGCAAGGCTTACAAGCTTTGAGCTTACAGAAAACGGGATTGACACTACCCTCATTTGCGATAATATGGCGGCTACGGTTTTGAAAAGCGGCAAGATAAAAGGAATTTTCACGGGTGCAGACCGAGTTACCGCCAGAGGTGATGCGGCGAACAAGATAGGTACTCTTATGCTTGCGATTTTAGCAAAGTATTACGGCGTTCCTTTCTATGTTTGCGTTCCATACTCAACTGTGGATTTCAGCCTTCAAAGCGGTGATGAAATCGTTATCGAAGAGCGTGACGGAGACGAAATTAAAAGCGCATGGTACAAAGAAACGCTGGTTTCCCCCAAGGTCAAGGTGTACAACCCCGCCTTTGACGTCACTCCGGCGGAGCTGATTACGGCGTTCATCACCGAAAAGGGCGTAAAAAAGCCCTCTGAGCTTGGTTTTAAATTGTGAGTACCTTTCGAGCTGTAAGCGAGAGGGAGAGTTTAATACAAAAAAGAATTCAGTTATGAAGAATAAATTGCTTTTAATAATCAATCCCAAGTCCGGCAAGGGTGCTGCTAAGAAATACCTTTATGACATGGTAAGAGTTTTTAACGAGGGTGGATTTGATGTTACTGTTTACCCTACAAAGGATAAGGCCGGCACGATAAAGACGGTGGCAAACAAGGCTGCAGATTACGGTCTTGTTGTTTGTTGCGGTGGCGACGGTACTCTTAACGAGGTTATAAGCGGAATCGTCAGCAAGCAACACGTTACCCCGGTAGGTTACATTCCCATGGGCACAACAAATGATTTTTCGAACACTCTCGGCCTTTCACACAATCCTGTGCAAGCCGCAAAAGAGATTGTTACGGGCAGGGTAGTAAGGTATGACATCGGTTCTTTCGGTGACAAATACTTTACTTACATAGCCGCAACAGGGGCGTTTACCGAGGCTTCTTATGCAACACCTCAAAAGTTAAAGAACACGGTTGGGCATTTTGCGTACGTTCTTGAGGGAGCAAAGGATCTTGTTAAGATCAAGCCGTTTAAGCTGAAGGTATGCTTTGACGGAAATGTTCTTAGCGGTGAGTACATTTACGCTTCCGTGAGCAATACCACCTCCGTTGGCGGGATAGTAAAGCTT
>JAFXKQ010000093.1 GCA_017531625.1 Clostridia bacterium
CCATCACGAATGTAAAAACATTTCCGCCTTTGCCGCAACCGAAACATTTGTAAGACTGCCGGGCGGGATTGACCGTGAAGGAGGGCGTTTTTTCCTGATGGAAAGGGCAGCATGCCTTCCATGAGTTTGCACCGGCACGCTTCAAGGTTGGCACATAACTCTGAACGACTTCCACAATATCCGCCCGCAAGCGGATCTGGTCCAAAACATCATCTGGAATAAAACGGGGCATGAGGAATCATTTTCCGGCGTTGTACAGCCGCTCTTTGACAGCGTACTCGGGTAAAAAGAAGCAGAACGCTCCGTTCTCACCTGTAGGGCATCGACTCATACGGGTTTATAACAACCTTTTCGGGTGCAATTATGCGCTACGGGAGGGGGATCTTGTTGTACGGAGTTGTTACTGATTTCGTGCAATTTTTTATTTTCTGTGGAGGTGTTTTATAATAAAAAACACAAGCGCTAAAGACAACATCATTAACGAGGATATCAAAGCAGAGCTTAAGTGCTCCGACTCAAAGATGTTCAGAGTTATCTCCAACGAGGGTGAACAGCTTGGAATGTTGAGCTTCATCGACGCGTTGGAAAACGCATACGACAAGGGTCTTGACCTTGTTCTTATGTCGGCACAGTCCGATCCGCCCGTTTGCAAGATCATGGATTACGGCAAGTTCCGTTTTGAGCGTGACAAGCGCGAAAAGGAAGCCAAGAAAAAGCAGCAGACGATCGAGACAAAAGAGATCCAGCTTTCCTGCAGGATCGACGTTAACGACTTTAACACAAAAGTCAACCACGCACACAGATTTCTCAAGGGCGGCGATAAGGTAAAAGTCATCGTCAAGTTCAAGGGACGTCAGATGACCCATCTCGACATAGGCAAGCAGCTTCTCGAGCAGTTCCGCGAGGCGTGCTCCGAGTTCGGCACGGTTGAAAAGCAGCCTGTTCTCGAGGGAAGATTTATGTCCATGATGATCCTTCCCCTTAAGAAGTAAAAAATTACACAACCGAATTTATAAATATTTTTGCGGTACCGAAAAAACAATCCACTCGGTACACATACGCATAAAACCAGAAAGGAGTCCATTACCATGGGAAAAATGAAGACACACAGCGCCTCTGCTAAGAGATTCACTCTTACAAAAAGCGGCAAAGTAAAAATGAACCATTCGCATCATCGTCACAACCTCGGTCTTAAGAACGCAAAGCGTAAGAGAAGCCTCAGAAAAGCAGGTTACCTCAGCGAATCTATGGCACCGACAGTTAGAACACTCATTAAATAATTGATAAATTGATTAAAAACAGGAGGATATTACAATGGCAAGAGTTAAAGGCGCTATGATGACTCGCAAGAGAAGAAATAAAATGCTCAAGCTCGCTAAAGGCTACTGGGGTGCAAAGAGCAAGCACTTCAAGATGGCTAAGCAGGCTGTAATGAAGAGCGGCAACTACGCATACGTAGGCAGAAAGCAGAAGAAGAGAGATTTCCGTGCACTCTGGATCACCAGAATCTCTGCTCAGGCAAAGGTTAACGGAATCAACTATTCTCAGCTTATGCACGGTCTTAAGCTGGCAGGCATCAACCTCAACAGAAAGATGCTCTCCGAGATCGCTGTTTCCGATAAGGAAGCTTTCGCAGCAATCGTAGCTAAGGCAAAAGAAGCACTTAAATAAGTTATAATAGTAACAAAAACCCGGATCATCCCGGGTTTTTGTGCTACAAACGGCAAAGATCGTTTTTTGGCGATAATTGCTTAACAGGGGCAAAAAACCGTTATTTTCTCAAAAAAGGAGGCTATTTTTTTGGATATTATCACCAGCAGAAGCAACAGCCTTGCCGTAGAAACGGCCAAGCTGAAGGACAAGAAATACAGAGAAGCAAAAAGAGCCTTTCTTTTTGAGGGAATAAAGCTGACGAGAGAGGCTATTGCATCGGGCGTTGAGCTTATACACATATTTTTGACCGAGGACTGCGCAAGAAGGTATCCCGACCTTGCCTGCCGTTCCGAGGCTGTGCTTATATCCGACTCGGTATGCGAGAAGATATCGGAGAACTCCTCTCCCGAGGGTATTATCTGCACGGCAAAATACATGGAAAAGCTCCACAGAGAGTACACCTCTGCAGAAGAAA
>JAFXKQ010000094.1 GCA_017531625.1 Clostridia bacterium
AGCCTGTGCTCTACTACAATTACTGTCAGCCCCAGTTCTCGGTTAAGCTTTTTTACGGTTCCGATAAAATTTGATGCGGCGATGGGGTCGAGTTGAGAGGTGGGTTCATCAAGGAGCAGAACTTTTGGATTGGTTGCCATGGCTGAGGCAAGGTTTAAAAGCTGTTTTTGTCCGCCCGAAAGTTCGTCAGTCTTTCTCTCAATCCAATCTTCTATCCCGAAGTAGCTTGCCATTTCAGCAACTCTCCTGCGGATGATTCCGCTTTCAAAGCCGAGGTTCTCCAAGGAAAACGCAAGCTCAGTTTTTACCTTGTCTGTGACAATCTGCGCTTCTGAGTGTTGTGAGACAATGCTGATTTCAGATGCACTGCGTTTGGCGCTGAGGTTTGCAAGATTTTCATTTTCGTAAAGAATCTCACCATCAATTGTTCCGTAAGGAGCATTCTCACGTTTGAGTAAGCGTAGCAAGGTAGTTTTTCCGCATCCGGTGGGACCGCAGATCACAACAAAGTCGCCTTCTTCGATTTTTAGGTTTATGCCGGTTAAAGCAGGAAATTTTGATTCGGGGTAAGTAAAACTCAGATTTTCGATTTCAAATAATGCCATTTTAGCTGTTCCTTTGCTTCGTTAATAAAGGGGACTGATGCGAGCGTGCCGTAAAGGGCGTAGGTAATTAAAGCCATGGTTGAGGGTTTTGGAAGGACGAAGGCGGGATAAAAGCTTGTTGTAAGTGCGCCGAAAACATGGGCAAAAATCACCGTTACCGCCACCGAAAGGGAAACAGCGCAAAGAATTCCGTCACGGAGTCTGAAACGGTAGTCGGAGTACCGAGTACGGCCCTTCAACCCGTAGCCTCTTGAACGCATTGTGTCTGCGGTTTCGATGGAACTCTCCAATGCCCACGAAACGGAAACCGAGGTGGAGCGAAGTGCGCTTTTCAGTCCTTCGTCGGCATAAAGTCCCATGGCTTTTTGCGTTTCGCTAACCTTTACCGCTTGCCGTTTTATTAAGGGGACAAAGCGAAGTACGGAGGAAAGAATCAACGAGGTTTTGGGCAACGCTTTTCCAAAGAGGTAGAGTTGTTTGTCTGTGTCAAGGTGTTCGTTAAGAGTGCGGAACCAAACCAATACCGCCACCAGCATCAAGCCGTTTTTTACGCCGTAAATTACGGCTTCGAGGGTGAAGGCGTTTCCGTTAACGAAAAAAAGCGGTGTTTGTCCTTCGTGAGAAACCAAGGGGTTAACAAGGCTTACTGCGAGGAAGAAAAACAGATAGCCGAAAAAGGCTTTAAGACTTTTTCGGCTCTTTGAAAAAATGGTGGAAAGCATTGCTCCGATCAGCGCCAGCCCCAGGATGCAAGGGTTGGAGCTGAACATGGCAATGCCAATGACGCTGAGATAAAAGCAAAACAGGGAAAATGGGTGAAAGGAGGAAAAGCTTTTCATTGTGAAAACACGTTCCTTTCGGGTTCTAAAACGTAAATCCATTCTACCTTGTCGTCGTCTTTCAGAACGAAATCGCAACAGGCAAGGCTTGTGGTAACTCCGTTGACTTTGTAGGACCAACCGGAGGTTTCGCCGCAGTCAAACTCGTAAAGGTGGTTGATGCCTTTAATGTACGATCCGTTACTGTGATCAAGCTGGAGTTTATAAAGCCTTGATGCACGGCAAAGCAGGTCATAGACTGTTTCGTTTTCTTTTAAAAGCAGTTCTGTTTCTTCTAAAATCCAACCGTCAGAGGGAGCGTTTTCGGAAATCCCAAGGGCTTGACTTGCGTTGATGCTGACAAAGGCTGTGTCGTCTCCTTGTGAAAAAACGTCATTTGTGTTGGAGTAGTGTTCTTCAACCGATTCGATTTCGAGAAGAAAAACGCAGGCACAGAGAATTACCGCTGTAATCAGTAGTGGTAAAAGCGATTTCTTTCGTCTTTTGAACAAGAGAAAAGCGCCGACTGCGGTAAAAAGCACTGCGATAACAGCGCAGGCTATTAACTTGTAGCTTGAAGCTGTTTGCTTTGATTTTTCGTTGTCTTCGTTTCCGTTAACGGATTGCCCGGAGTTTTCTTCGACTTGAATTGTTTCCTCTTCGGGTTCTGATGATTGGGAAGGAAAAGGTTCGTCATCTGCTTCTGAATTAAAACGGAACAAAAAATCTTTCCCTTCGCTTTGAAGTTTCAACGCAACAAGGGAGTAAAGCGCTTGGGAGGTAGAAATGTCGTTGAATTTCCCGTCCTCTGTGTGGGCGAAACTTCCGTCTTCTAATTTAAAACGGAGCAGGCCGTCAAGCAGATTTACGCCGTTTTTGATGAAACGCGAGTCTGTCAGAGGGTCGAGGTCAAGTGCGCACAGAGCGCAGATGACCTGTGCTGCGGATTCGGAAT
>JAFXKQ010000012.1 GCA_017531625.1 Clostridia bacterium
ACACCATGTCCGTTTTAGAAATTTTTCTAAAAGGCTCACCTTTAATTCATCCTATCAGAAAGTTTTATTCTTCTGCGTAAAGGGCCTCTACCTCCTTTTCCGCAGACTTCCTTTCCTTTCTATGTTTTAAAGGTGACTGCAAAAATATCGTTTTTTTTGAGGTGTTGTCCCCACCTCTTTTTGTCACGCTTTCTTTTTGCTTTCTCATTATATCACATCTTTTTTCGCTTTGCAACTCTTTGCGTAATTTCCTATGGAACAAGAAAAATGCCCAACCTCTTTTGAGGCTGGGCAAAATTTATGCCGTTGTTAAATTAAACGAGCTTAACGATTGCCATTTCAGCTGCGTCACCGCGACGGGGACCGGTCTTGTAAACAGCAATGTAACCGCCGTTTCTTTCTGCGTAAGCAGGAGCGATTTCGTCGAAGAGCTTCTTAACAACTTCGTCTTTCGTGATGAAAGCATATGCGTCACGGCGAGAAGCGAGCGTGTTCTTCTTGCCGAGAGTAATCATTTTATCAGCCAGAGCCTTAACTTCCTTTGCTCTTGTAACGGTAGTTTCGATAGAACCGTTTTCAAGAAGCAGAGTAACCATGCCTCTGAGCATTGCCATTCTGTGGGCAGTAGGTCTGCCGAGTTTTCTTGTTCCGGGCATTATACTATTCCTCCTTTGCCAGATTTATAAAAGGATTCACCGAAAATCATCTCTGTTTAGATGTTCACTCCGTAGGGAGATCAGTCTTCTTCTTTTTTCAGACTCAGTCCAAGGGAGTGGAGTTTGTTGATGACTTCGTCGAGCGACTTCTTACCGAGGTTTCTGACCTTCATCATATCCGCTTCGGTGCTGCTCGTGAGGTCTTCAACAGTGTCCATGCCTGCGCGCTTCAAGCAGTTGAAGCTTCTTACAGACAGATCAAGCTCCTCAATGGTCATCTCAAGGACTTTTTCTTTCTTGGTTTCTTCTCTGTCAACCATGATCTCGGCACTCTTTGCTTCGTCGGAAAGCTCTACAAAGAGGTTGAGATGTTCGTTGAGTATCTTGGCTCCAAGCGATACCGCTTCTCTTGCGGAGAGAGTACCGTTTGTCAAAACATCAAGCGTAAGCTTATCGTAGTCAACGACGTTGCCTACACGGGTAGGGTCAACCTTGTAGCTTACGTTATAAACAGGGGTGAAAATAGAATCTACAAAAATTACGCCGACTTGTCCTGCCGAATATGTCTGTTTGTTCTTTTCCTGAGAAACATATCCGCGACCGTGGTCAAATGTAAGTTCCATTCTGAAACGCACACCGTCGGAAACGGTTGCAATGTGATGTTCCGGATTCAAAATTTCGATGTCGGAATCACAGACGATATCTCCCGCGGTTACGTCCTTGTAACCCTTGACGTCGATGGTGACGGTCTTTGCAGAAGAATCGAAAAGCTTCGCCGTGATGCCCTTTACATTCAAAACGATTTCGCAGACATCCTCTTTAACACCGGGAACGGTGGAGAATTCGTGAAGAACGTCCTTGTCGCAGCCATCAATCTTGATGCTGACGACCGCAACGCCGGGAAGGGAGCTGAGCAGAACTCTGCGCAGGGAGTTTCCGAGCGTAACGCCGTAGCCTCTTTCGAGAGGCTCAAGCACGAACGTGCCTTTTTTGGAATTTTGTTCCGATTCCACGGCTGTGATATTCGGTCTTTCTATTTCAATCATCTAATTAACCCTCCTTTTAATAAGAAAATACAAAATGAATTTTGCATCGGATTCTGTTGACGCCGCCGTACTCCAACCAATATTGCTCGGGGACGAAAGCGCCCAAAGAAATATCGGGGGTAATTATTTGGAGTACAACTCGACGATCAGGTGTTCTTCGAACGGGAAGTCAACGTCTTCTCTGCCGGGAAGAGCGATTGCCTTTGCGGAAGCCTTTGCCTTATCAACCTCAAGCCACTTGGGAGCGGTCTTGGTTTCCATGAGCTCGAGAAGGGATTTGAACTTTTCGGAGCTGCGGCTGGATTCTGCGAGAGCGATGACGTCACCCTGCTTGATGATGATGGAAGGAATGTTCGCTTTCTTGCCGTTGATGGTGAAGTGACCGTGCGTTACAAGCTGTCTTGCTTCCTTGCGGCTTTCAGCGAG
>JAFXKQ010000095.1 GCA_017531625.1 Clostridia bacterium
AAATGGACAAAAGCTCTCTGAAAATTCAAAAATCAAACCACAAATTAAAACTAATTCATGTAATCGTTGTAAAAAATAATCTCGTTTGGATTTCTGTAATTAAGTCTTTCTTTGGCAACACGTTCAATGTACTCATCGGAAAAAGGAGTGGAAAGCCTTAGGTTGATCTCATCAATGTTATCCCTAACGGAACGTATCTGAATTTCGAGATTATTCTTTTCTTCCTTAAGTTCTTTTATCTTAAACTGTAAATTAACAACCGACAGCACAAAAACCGCAAGCAAGCAGTAAATTGTAAATCTGACAATCAGATTACTTCTTCCGTTACCCATAAGTCTTCCTCCTCTCCTGATGTAGTATCAATTTTACGACCGATCAAAAATGAACGCCAAACCCTTTTGCAGCACTGCTACGTAATCTCCGCCTCAAAGAAGCGGAACTGATTCTGTCACTCAAAGCAGTTGTAAAACTCTGAACCCAATTTTTAAATCTGATGATGTAGGGACCGAAAAGCTTTCTCAAAACAATCGCAAACCCAACCGTGAGCTTCCCGAAAGTGAAGTAATGAAAGAAAAAGCCAACAGCAATTCCGCAAAAAGCGAACAGCCGAATCATGCCCATGGTTGCGTTAAAAATGAACACACAAAGCAAAACAGCGCTCATCAAGCAAAAGACAAGGTCTTCGAAGAAAATCTTAACCCTGCCCTTACCAAACAGAACACGGGAAATCCTGAAAAAATCATAAATCAAACCGATTAGTGCGCCCACCAAAAAGGAATAAAGGAACGCACCGCCACGGTCCTGAAAAAGAATCAGCCACATAGCTTATCCAAACAGCTTGGACAAAAAGCCCTTTTTAGGCTGTTCATCGCTGTAAACCAACGCATTAATGCGTCCGGAAATGTTGACCTCACCGCTTTCGAGCGAAAGCTTGACAATGGAAAGCTCGGAACCGCTTACCGCCAAGGTAGCACCCAGGACGGAGAGGCTCACCAAGCCCTCATCAAAGCTTAAAACTTCATCCACCGCACTGAGGCTCAAAAAGGAACGGTCGGTAAGGCTTACCGTCGCCTTACCTTTAGCACTGTTGATCTCCTTGCCGTAATCTGCCATAAGAACGCCAACCCCTTCTCAAAGAATGATCCTTATTAAAGCTTATGGCGAAAGCAGAAAAATTATGATAAGACCTCGTACAAAAGAGAAGCATCGGACTTGGTTGTGTGCTCAGCAACGGAAGTCACTCTGAACTTGGTCTTTCTGTTACCGAAGCTGATCTCAATAACGTCACCGACCTTGACATTATAGGAGGCTTTCGCCCCTTGGCCATTGACAGTAACATACGAATTATCACACGCCTCATTAGCAACGGTGCGTCGCTTAATGATACGGGAAACCTTCAAATACTTATCTAGCCTCACAGCAAAAGCCTCCTAAAATATTCAAATAAAAACTCGCCCTAAAAATTAGCCGTTAACAGCGTCCTTGAACGCCTTGCCTGCAACGAAAGCAGGAGTTTTGGAAGCGGGGATAACAATAGCTTCTTTGGTCTTGGGGTTTCTGCCGGGTCTTTCAGCTCTTTCCTTTACCTTGAATGTACCGAACCCTGCAATCTGAACCTTGTCGCCGTCAGCGAGAGCCTTTTGGATAGCATCAAAAACTGCGCTTACAGCAAGGTCTGCATCCTTCTTCTTCAAGGAAGCAGCTTCTGCTACGAAATCAACCAAATTGGACTTGTTCATTTTGTTTCTCCTTTATTATGATTAAAATGATTAATTAAGTTCTGCTTTAGTATACCACCTTTATCGGGCAAAATCAATAGTTTAAAGGCAAAAAATAACTCAATTCACGCATTTTTCTTTGATTTTTCCCACAATAAATCCTTTTCTTCCTCGCTCATCGCGGAAATGTCGGCATTTTCAGCTAAGGCGGAGGCCTCAACTGAACGAAATCTTTCGGTGAACTTATCATTTGCACGGCATAAAGCCTCTTCAGCGTCCACTTTTGCAAGTCTTGCAACACAACTTACAGCCAGTAAAAGGTCACCGATTTCCTCTTCAATTTTTTTGTAATCGCCAAGAGCCAAAGCCTCGCTGACCTCAGCCGTTTCTTCCCTTACTTTTTCGAGAGCAGCCTCAGGGGAAGCAAAATCAAAATTAACCTTTGCCGCCTTTGCTCCGATTTTGTGAGCACGTACAAGAGCCGGCAAAGCCTTTGACACTCCATCTATGCTGCCGGAAACAGTCTTCACGCCCTTGGACTGTTGCTTAATCGCCTCCCAATTTTTCAGCACATCACTGCTGTTATTAACGGATACGTCGCCAAAAATGTGGGGATGACGCAAAATAAGCTTAGAGCAAATCCCAGTGCAAACGTCTTCCATGTCAAACCCGCCGTTCTCCTTGGAAATTTGCGCATGGAACACAGCCTGGAGCATATAATCCCCAAGTTCTTCGCAAAGAAGCTCGCTGTTGTCAGTATCGATAGCCTCAGCAGCCTCGTACGCTTCCTCTATAATGTTTTTTCTAATGGTCTTATGGTTCTGTTCTCTGTCCCAAGGACAGCCTCTTTCATCTCTGAGAAGCTCCATAATTTGGCACAGATCATAAAAATCAAAGCGTTCTTTCGCCTTTAAGTCGTTGACTCTCTTATCAAAATCAGTCATTTTCACATACCTCACGTTTCAAAGATCCAAGTTTTATTAAAAGCTCTGCAAGCCTGTTACCGAAGGGCAAAAGTCTTACCTCGCTCTCTGTGATGCCTTTTATAGCCAAGAGCGCACCTGCATAAACCAAAACCCCAACAATTCCGCTGATAACCAACTTAAGCAAACAATACAAAGCGGATTCCGAGGGAAAAAGCATTTCAGTCAGCCTGAACGTGCCGAAGCAAGCCGCAAAACAAAGACCGGCAGCCCCCAACGGTTTTAAAAACAGACCTACGGGAGAAGCGTTAACCCCGGTGTGTTTTTTGATGAAATAGGCATTAAAAATGTAAGCTGTAGCGTAGCAAAGAATAGAACTGATGGGAGCACCGAAAATTCCTACCGAAGGATTAGAAACCAAAAGCACCTCCGACACAATCAAAACAAACACTCCCGCTCCCACGGATACCGTCGGTAAATAGACCTTGCCGACAGCCTGCAAAAGAGCGTTTGTAGTGGAAACCATGGAAATAAAGAAAATTCCCAACGCAAGTATTGAAAGCGCAGGCGCCGCAACATCAATAGCATTGACCGTTTCGCCGTTCAAAAGTGTGATTGCTTTACCCCAATCACTTCCGTAAATCAAAGCAATGCACGGCCGCGCGAGAACGCAAAGCATCGCCGCACAGGGCAAAGCGATAAGTCCGCTGATTCTGAGGGAAGAATAAATAAACCCATTAGCTTCCTTTGTGTTTTTAACAGCCAATGCCCCGGCTACTGCGGGCAGAATGCTGATAGCAATGGGAAAGACGAGCGTGGAAGGAAGCAAATCGGAAATAGAAATGGCAAGAGTTGTATAAGAGCTGTAAAGCTGTCCCGCAACTGCGTCCGCATACCCTGCCCCCATAAGACACTTCTTAATAACTAAGGTGTCAAGGAACTGGGATAAATAAAGAGCGGAAGAGGTCAGCGTAACAGGAATTGCAATAAACACAAGCTTTTTACCGATTGCACGGTACCGTTCAGTGCTGTCATCAAGTTTTTCGTACCACTGCTTCTTGGAGAAAAACTTGTAAGCTCCCAGGAAAAGCATCCCCAGGAAAACACCGACGGTAAGCCCTGAAACAGCATACGCTGCCTGAACAGGTTGAGAAAAGCCTTTTGAACTAGCCCAAAGTGCGCCGCCAAGCCCAAGCACAAGCTTAAAGAAAGCTTCTATAAACTGGGATATTGCTGTGGGAACCATGTTCTTTAAGCCTTGATAGTATCCCCTGATAGCAGACGAAACACAAACCGTAAACAAAGTCGGTGCAATTACTCGCATTGCAAGGGCGCTGTCTCTGTGTTCTGACCATACGGCAATCTCATCAGCGAATACAAACATAAACAAAGTACACGCCAAGCCCACAGCACCGAAAAGGTACATAGCCATCTTAAAAATGCGGTTTACCTCTTTCTCTTTCCCCCGCTTTGCGGAAGCGGCAACAAGCCTGGAAATGGCAACAGGCAACCCTGCCGTTGACACCATGTAAAGCATGGCGTAAACGGAATAAGCCGCATTGAAAATCCCCATGCTTTCGTCAAGAATGCGACTGAGAGGAATTTTAAATAAAACGCCTATAAGCTTAACCGCCAAATTAGAAAGAGATATAATTGACGCTTCGACAAGAAAGCTTTTTTCTCTTTTTTTGTTCTCGCCCATTTTCTTATGTCCTTAAAAATAAACTTTAGATGTCCAAAACTGTAGAAAAGGCTTTCCCGCCGCAAAGAGCGTAAAGCCTTCACTTACTCATTTAGTGTCACAAAAAATCAACCGATAAACTCCCTGAACAGAGAATCCTCAGGTACAGCCTCTCTCGGAAGTGACGGCAGCGGTTCAAGCCAACGAATGACCTCTCTCGCTTTCAAAAACCAAGGACTGTCCTCCCCTACCTCGGAGAGAACTTTAATCGCCTCATCTCTCAACACGTAAGGCTCATAATTAAAGAAGGTGTTGATAACAGCGTCGGCATTATCTTTAAAGGGATAAACGTACTTTTTCTCGCCGTTGACAACACTGCGCCACATGTCAAAAGTCTGTTCTGCGCTTGTGGCTCTGTTGTGGTAATCTCTCACCATACGGCGAAGGAATCTGGGGCTTTGGTACATTTCCGTCTGCGTATCAAGAAAAATGTTAAACCTCAAACTCTTATCTATGCACTTGTCGCAAATCTCAGGATTCAAAGCGTGAAGCCCCTCAATGATGCAAAGCTCACCCTCATCCAAACGCAGAGGAACCATTTCCTCGCGCCTTGCCTTCTTTTTAAAATCGAATCTGGGAATAAGCACCTCTTTGCCCGTTGTAAGACCTTCAAGGCACTCGTTCAAGTACTCCAAATCCAGACTGTAAATCGTTTCAAAATCCGGCTTTCCGTGTTCATCAAGAGGAACCCTGTCCGGTTCTTTGTAAAAATCGTCAAGGGAAATCGTTTCCGCATGCACGCCCCTCTTAGCAAATTCGGAAAACAGCTTTTTTGTCGTGGGAGTCTTACCGGCACTTGATGCACCGGAAATAAAAACGATTTTGACGTTTCCGCCTTCGACTACGCTGTCAGCAACATCAGAAAGACGGTTTTCGTAGGCCTGTTCGTCCTCGAAAAACGCCTTTTTAGGGTCAAGGAGATACCTTTCAATAGAATACATAAAATCAGTCCTTATAAAATCTGCGTATCCTTTCCTCGCCGATACCTTGTTCGGCAGCGAGGTATTCAAAAGGATACTTTGGAAAAGCTATTCGGTCAATTACCGTTCCGTCGGGCGAAACCAGCTTTGTAATAGCAGAAGCGCCGCAAGCAAAAACGGTGGAGGTTTCCTCCATCATAATTACGTTGTAATAACCCTCTTTGCCGCTTATGGCAAAGCCCGTGTTTTCGGCGTTTCCGATTGTGTTCTTCTGACGGTAAAGGTAATAAGGGGAAAGCCCCGCCTCTCTCAACCTCTTACCCGCAGCCGAAACGCAGGAACGTGCAACATCACCTGCAGCGTCGTAAATGTCAGCCTCATCGAATCTGATGGGAGCAGCGTTTTTGATGGAAAGCGTGTGAACCGTAATGTTGTCGAATCCAAGTCCTATAACGTCTTCAAGACTCTTCATAAATCCGTCGTAGCTGTCACCGGGAAGTCCCGCAATCAAATCGGCGTTCAAAGAGAAAAAGCCAACCTTTTTTGCTATTTCAGCCACCTCAAAGAACTGTTTTGCCGTATGCTTTCTTCCAACACGTTCAAGTATAGTATCATTCGTGCTTTGCGGATTTATGCTAACTCGGTCAACGCCAAAAGACTTAGCAATCTCAAGCTTTTCTTTTGTCGTTGTGTCAGGTCTTCCCGATTCGTACGAAAACTCTTTAAGCTTGCTCAAATCAAAGCTCTCGGTAATCCGATTAAAGAGTTTAGCAGTCTGCTCGTCGTTCAAAATTGAAGGCGTTCCGCCCCCGATGTAAACAGACTTTAGATTAAATCCCAACTCTTTGATAACAGCCGCCGTGCGTCTTAAATCCTCATCCAGCCTTACAAGGTAATCGGGCAAAGTCTTAAACAGCTTCTGATTACTGTATGACACAAATGAACAGTATTCGCACCTCGTAGGACAAAAAGGAATAGCAACATAAAGTCCGCAATCCTTTGGGGAATCGTGCTTCAACATCTCCGTCTCGGTCTTAGCAATTTCTATGCTAAGCCTCGCCTTGTCCTCCGCCACCTCGTGATCCTCTGTGAAAAGCCTGAGCACGGCCTCATCATCAAATCCACGCTCTAAATAATACCTCGCACGCTTAACAGGCCTAAGCCCCGTGAGGTATCCCCAAGGAGGAGCAAATGAAAAAAGCCGCTTTCCGGCCTGCAAAAAAGCCTTTCCAACGGCGGCCTGTGCGGCAAAAGCATCATCGGCATCGAAAGAGAAATCCCGTCTGTCACAACGGCAAAATCCGCTTTCTCTCCTGTTGCCAACGGCAAGAGTAACCTCTGCCGTAAATGACTTAACTCCGTCATTTTCTTCCGCAAGAACTTTAAAACTCGCACGGTTTACAGCATCACTCTCACCGGGAGGAAATTTCTCTCCCGGGTAATAGAGCAAACAAAGTGTCTGAAAATGATAATCGTTCAAAAAACCGCTTTGGTTATCAATGTTTAAAACCATAATAGCTTACCTTACTCTCTTGTAAAGCTAAAAACGCTTCCGACAAAACAAAAATGTTCACGCAAGGTCGTCGGAATCAATAATTATTGTAACCGGGCCATTGTTATGCGCTTCGATTTTCATGTCTCCGCCAAAGACACCGCCCTTAGTTGTAACGTAGGTGTTAAGCCTTTCAGCAAGCGCCTCGTAAAGTCTCTCAGCCTCAGCAGGACGCGCGGCGTTCAGAAATTCGGGTCTGTTACCCTTCCTGACATTTGCACAAAGGGTAAAGTTTGAAATCAGCAAAACCTCTCCGCCGATGTCAGCAACAGAATAAAACATCTTGCCTCTTTCATCGCAGAAAATTCTGAGCTTTGCGATTTTTGACGCAAGCTTCTCAACCTCTGCCTCTGTGTCTTCGGCAAAAACACCCACAAAAACCAATAACCCTTGGTCGATGCGGTTGATTTCAACGCCGTCAACAACCACCTTAGCACCGCTTACCCTCTGTACGACCGCTGTCATAACACACTGCCTCTCACAACGTCTTTAATCTTTTTGATTTTATGAAGTCCCTGCATAATTGAGCGCATATGATCAATGTTGCTACATTTAATTGCAACCTCAACAATGCAAGCGTCTCCATTTTTTCTTATGGTAATTGCGCTGACAGCAACATTCATCTCAGCCAGCGCCAAAGTAATGTCTGCAAGTATCGTCTGGGTGTAATCGGCAAAGACGCTGATTACCGCATCGTAATTACCGCCCTTTTGTTGCGGGGACTGAGTAACTCTCTCATTCCACGACGCAACAACCCAACGCCCACTTTGGTCGGGATTGTTAAGACCAAGCCTTACGTTTTCACATTCGTACTTGTGTATTGAAACACCGTGTCCTTTTGTAATAAAGCCGATAATTGTATCACCGGGAATGGGATTACAGCATTTGGCGTACTTAACCTCGCAATTGTCCACGCTGTCAAGAATGACGCTTTGCGAATCAGACCCAAGTTTAGACGCTTTCGGAGCCTTTTCAAGCTTGGATTGAGCAACGGCGTCGGGGTTCTGAGGATTAACTACACGGTCAAGCTCATCCTTGAGTTTAAGCGAAACCTTAGAAACGGACATTCCGCCGTAACCGATGTTATTGTACAGATCGTCCGCATCATTAAGTCCAAGCCTTGCCGCAACGCTTTTAACAACTTCCTGCTTCTGAGCCTCGGTAAAGCTCCTGCCGTAACGTTTAAGTTCGCGGTCTACTTCCAACTTACCGACAACAATGTTTTCGCTTCTCTTCTCTTTTTTAAAGAATTGACGTATCTTGTTTCTTGCTTCGCTAGTCTTAACTATGTTAAGCCAATCTCTGCTTGGTCCTTTTGAAGAAGAGCTGTTTAAGATCTCAACTATCTGCCCGTTTTCAAGCTTGCTGTCGATGGGAACAATGTTGCCGTTGACCTTAGCTCCCACCATCTTATTTCCCACAGCGGAATGGATAGCGTAGGCAAAATCAATGGGCGTCGCCCCAACAGGGAGGTTAATGATGTCGCTGTGAGGCGTAAACACAAAGATCTCATCCTCAAAAAGGTCGATCTTTAAAGGCTTGATAAGCTCATCAGGGTCATCCGTATTCTTTTCTGTTTCAAGCATGGTGCGAATCCAATAAAGCTTATCATCAATGTCAGGCTTAGCAGATTCGCCCGTCTTGTACTTCCAATGCGCAGCAAGACCGAACTCTGCAACCGTGTGCATTTCCCAGGTACGTATCTGCACTTCAAAAGGAATACCTTCACGCCCTATTACCGTGGTATGAAGGGAACGGTACATGTTGGGCTTAGGAGTAGAAATGTAATCCTTAAAACGCTGAGGAATAGACTTAAAAGCTTCGTGGATAGTACCGAGAGCAGTGTAACAATCAAGTTCATTATCCACGATGATTCTCATGGCATAGAAGTCATAAATCTCATCAAAACTCTTTGCCTGTGAGTACATTTTTTTATAAATACTGAAAATGGACTTAACTCTTCCTGTAAGTGTAAACTTAATGTTGTACGCCTTAAGGTTCTGCTCCACTGTTTTTTGAGCGCTTTCAAGAAAGCCCTTGTTTTCACCGTATCTTCTCTCAATGTCCATCTTAACCTCATCGTAACCAATGGGGTCGAGGTATTTCAAAGACAGATCTTCCAGCTCGTACTTTATCCTCTGGATTCCCAAACGGTGAGCGAGAGGCGCGTAAACGTGCATGGTTTCGAGAGCTATGGAACGTTGCTTCTCGGTTTTCTTAAAGTTAAGAGTGCGCATGTTGTGAAGTCGGTCAGCCAACTTAACAAAAATAACGCGCAAATCCTTGGACATTGCAAGGAACATCTTACGCAGGTTTTCCGCCTGTTCCTCTTCCTTGTTCTCAAAATTGATGTGAACAAGCTTGGTAATTCCGTCAACTATTTCCGCAACGTCCGAACCGAACTCTTTCCTTATCTCCTGCAAACTTATTTTGTCTGAGCAGTCTTCAATTGTGTCATGTAAAAATGCGGCACAAATGGAATCCGTGTCAAGCTGAAGCTCCAACACGATTTCCGCAACGGCAAGTGGATGAATGATGTAAGGCTCACCGGAAACACGCTTTTGACCTTCGTGAAGCCTTTCGGCGTAAGAATACGCCTTTCTTACCTTTTCGACATCAATGTAACCTCTGTCCTTGATCAAAGCGATCAATTCATCAATGCTTTTAACCACAGCCGTCACCTCCTTTTGCTAAGCCGTAAAATAAATCAATAAATTTAAGAGCTTTATTCTTTACGAATTTATTATTTAAAATCAAACTAAATCGTTCTTTTTCTTTATCCGAACAAGCAACGGCGAATTATCAAGATTGATCTTACCGGTAAACGGCAAAAGTTTAATCTCAACCGCAGTACCGCCGTTTTTAATGTTGCACTCGGCAAGCTTGCTCTCAACCAGAACGTCAAGCACAATCATCAAAGCGCAAAGGGAAATTTCGGTATTCTCCACCTCTTTAAGCTGCCTTTGCAGGTATTTAAGAGCGAGGGTGCGCTTTTCTGTACCCAACTCCCGCTTTATCAAGCGAAAAAATACTCTGAACTGGTTGAGCGTAGGAACGCAACTCATAGGCAAATCATCACAACACTGAGGATCAATTGCCTTTTTATAAAACTCTATTTGCTTAACCGTGTCAGCCTCTTCAGATTCCGCGGGACGCATGTAGCGAATAAACATCTTTGGCTCACAAAGGCCACGGTACTCATTAACCTCCAAAGTGAACGCAAGATCACAAACGTCCCCGTTCTTAAAGGGAAGCTCATTGTACTGCATACCAAAATAAACAGCACCGAGAATCTTATCACTGTTCTTTGTTTTAAGCCTGAGCTTAACATGCTTTCCGCCGGCAAGGGGTGCCGCCTCAATAATCTTAGCATTTCTCAGCAAGAAAAGAGGAACGGGATTTTGCAACCCAAAAGGTTCAAGCAACAACAGCTCCTTCGCCTGACGGAGCGTAATGTTTTCTGCACCCATCTCGCTGTCAATCTCGATAGGAGGACAAATCAATTCGTCGGTGAGTTTTTCTTTTGCGTATTCGTTTATTCTGCGTCTGAACTCATCAAGATTAGACCTGTAAATAGTAAGACCGGCCGCAAGTTCATGCCCGCCGTATTCTATAAGCAAATCGTCACAAGCCTTGAGCGCCTCCATGATGCTGAAACCCTTTACGCTTCTGCCGGAGCCTTTACCTATGTCACCGTCAAAAGAGAACAGAATAGAAGGAAGCATGTACTTCTCGGTAATACGGGAAGCAACAACTCCAATTACGCCTTGGTGCCAGCCGTCGGAATTAAGTACAAAAACGCTGTCGTCCTTGTAATTCTTAAGTTGTGCAGTCGCCTGCTCAAAGATTTTTTGCTCTGTGGCCTGACGTTCTCTGTTAATGTCACAAAGTCCGTCAGCAAGATCCTTTGCTTGTACAGGGTCTTTGGAAAGCAAAAGCTCAACAGCCATCTTAGCATTTCTGATACGTCCGGCAGCATTTATCCGTGGTGCAAGAACATAACCGACGGTAGACGAGTTTATTTTCTTTACAGGCACTCCGTCATTGGTCACGCCGCAGCTTTCCATAAGGGCTCTAAGCCCTAAATTATCTGTGTTTTTTAGGCGGTTAATACCCATTGACGCAATGTACCTGTTTTCGCCCACGATGGGCATAACGTCAGCAATGGTACCAATGGCGATGACATCACCGAAGCGGTCACAGATTATGTCGCTGTTATTTTCAAGCGCAGCGAGAAGCTTAAATACAACGCCAACACCCGCAAGCTGTTTGTAAGGATAAGGACAGTCCTCTCTGTGCGGATTCACAACAGCGGTAGCCCCGGGCAAGGTCTCACGGCATCTGTGATGGTCCGTAATAACCATATCTATCCCGATGGAACGGGCATACTCCGCTTCTTCAACAGCGGTAATTCCGGTGTCAACGGTAATAACCAAATCGACCTTCCCCTTCAAAGCCTCAATTGCCTTGATGTTAAGACCGTAACCGTCCTCAAGTCTCCCCGGTATGAAATAAATGCAGGGAATCCCCTTTTCCGTAAGGTAGGTGTGAAGTATGGTGGTAGCCGTTACGCCGTCAACGTCGTAGTCGCCGTAAATGCAAACACGTTCCTTTTTTTCGATAGCCTGTCTGAGTCTCGCAACTGCTTTGTCCATGTCCTTAAGAAGGTATGGGTCATGAAGACAATCGCTCTGCTGATTGACAAAAGCCCTTGCCTTATCCACAGTATTCTGACCCCGCACACACAAAAGCTTTGCAGTAAGAGGCAAAACGTTTAAACTCTCACAAAGCTTTTTACTTTCCGAGGCATCTGCTTCTTTAACTATCCATTGTCTTTTATACAAACCAAAACATCCTAACTGTTTTTTATTTTGCAAAAACTGAAACTACGAAGGTTCCGTCGTGATGAGCAATTCAATAGTTGCCTCATCGGTGGTAAAGACTCCCACAATATCGGGATTGATGACAATACTTGCCGGTACCCGATAAGTAGAGTCCGCTTCTATGCTGAAAGCGCTCATATCAACAACGATAGCAAAGCTCTCAGCTGTCATGGTTCTCAAGGAACCTGTGTAGCCCTTAAAGTGAACACTGAGCTTTTCGGTAAGCACTTTTGCACCAAGGCCTTCAGGCAATCCGATTATTTTAGCGGTTTCACCGTCCGCTTCAATAATTCTTGAAGCCACATCCACCAGAACAGCAGAAATGTGAACATTCTTCTTGTCGCCAACAAGTTCAACTTCCTCGGGAACAGGAATAAATTCAATTATCGTACTGCCGTTAAGAGTGGTTTCGTCAACGCCGATGACGATTTCGTTAATGGAAGAAACCTTGCCCTTGGAACCCTTCAACGTAACTGTTGGAGGATTGCAAGTAATCTGTGCATCGTTTACGCTGAAAACTCCCGCAGTAAACTCAACCTTTATCGGCACTTCCTTGGTCATCATCAAAGAAATGTAAACGCTGACACTCTTCACAGAGAGCTTCAAATTGTCGTCATCAATAACATTACCGCCCTTATCGAGCAGAGTTATGACTCCCTTAGCCGTGGTAGGATTTTCAATTCTGCCCAGATCCAAAAGCACCACAGCCTTGTCAACGGAATCAAGAAGCCTCTTTGAACCCTCAACCGTAACAAAATCCGGTGTGCAGGAAAACTCAATTTCGTAATCCGTATCCCACGATCCGTTGAGAGGCGTAACTTCTATTTGAAAAGTCTTAGCTGTCTTCTTTTCAGCAATAACGGTCCAGAAATCCGTGGATTTTTCCACAAGATTGATCCCGTTAGGCAAATTAATCTCAATTGCAATGTCCTGCTCACCCTCATTCGAAAGAGCAGAAACGTCGACAGTGGCAACAATGTCTGAATTTTTCAGATTAACTACGTCCGCCTTTTTGCCCCTTACCGTAACGTCAATGGTGTAATCACCGTCCATGGTAACCGTATAGCCCTTGCTGTCAAAGAGCTCAGTTCTCCCCACAACATCAATCTTGATTCCCGTGAACACCTTTTGATAATCGGGACTGTTGTAGCCGATAACATAAAACCAAAGTATAATAGAGCAAATAAATGCCGCCGCAATGTATAAAATTTTAGAAAGTCGGTTTTTGTTGACCTTGTGGGGAACAATACCCGAGTCGGTCACGCCGCTTACAGTTGCATCATTTTGATTTCGTATTGCCGTCTCCCTTCTTGTTAAAGAAGCCGGATAAGCCTGATGACGCATCGCCAACAAAGGCGTTCATCAAATACTTATGCAAGGTTCTTGAATTAAATCCACGTTCAAGCTTCCCGTCTTTTGCGATGGAAACCGTACCCGTTTCCTCGGAAACCACAAGAACCAAGGCATCGCTGTTTTCGCTAATTCCTATAGCGGCACGGTGTCTGGTGCCCAAATCCTTGATTATGTCCGCATTAGACGAAAGGGGCAAAAAGCACCCGGCAGAATAAAGCTTGTTTCCGCGAACGATCACAGCTCCGTCATGCAAAGGAGCCTTGTTGTAAAAAATGTTGTTAATAAGCATAGCCGAGATGTCCGCATCAATAACAGTGCCTGTCTTGATAACATCTCCAAGCTTCGTATCACGTTCGAAAACCATAAGAGCACCTGTCTTGGTCTGCGAAAGTCTTTCCACTGCGGAACAAATCTCATTAACACTCACTTCTACCGTCGAAGCAGAGGAATTGGAAAAACGCCTGTTCAAATTCTTTAACGAACCGGTTCCCATTTTTTCGAGAGCGCTTCTGAATTCGGGCTGGAAAACGATAATCAAAGCAATTAACCCAACCTGCGACAGACTTGTGAGAAGGAAATTTAAAGCACGCATTTTGAGAAATTCGCTTATAAACAAAACGGCAAGAAAAAGCCCCACACCGACAGCAAGCTTACCTGCACGTCTGTCGCTGAGGAATTTAAAAGTATAATACAGTATAACCGATACAAGGATAATATCAATTATGTCAATTATCTCAACCGAGCTTAACTGATTGATTATGTAAGACCCAAACTCCTTGATACTCTGCATATACACTTAGCCTTTCATCAAAATACACACTTATAACTATAGTAGTTTATCATTATAAGATACTGTTTGTCAAGGTAAATAACCCTATAAAAGCTCCGAAAACACCGATTTTGATAAAAATTTATAAAATATTTATCGTGTTTCAGTTTTGGGAACAGCTACTGAAAACTTCACCGTCAAAGACAGCCTTTTTCAACAACTCCATGGCACGGCCTCTGTGGCTTATTTCGTTCTTTTTCTCGCCTTCAAGCTCCGCAAAAGTTTTGTTCAAAGGCTCGTAAAGGAACACGGGGTCGTATCCGAATCGCCCTGCGCCACGTTTTTCTTCAAGGATGATTCCTTCGCATTCGCCACGGTAGAAGCGCTTAAAACCACCATTGTCCACAACGCAGATAACCGACACAAAACGTGCGGTCCTTTCCTCGTACGGAACGCCCTTCATTTCTCTGAGAAGCTTTTCGATAAGCTCGTCATCCGTTGCGTTCTCT
>JAFXKQ010000096.1 GCA_017531625.1 Clostridia bacterium
AAGAGTTTCAGCGAAAGCTACAAAGAAGCAGGCGTTGACATTACAGCAGGTTACAAAGCGGTAACCCTTATGAAAGAGCATATTGCTCGTACCGTTACTTCCGGTGCTCTTTCCGACATCGGCGGTTTTGGCGGACTTTTTGAGCTTGATCTCACGGGAATCAAGCGTCCCGTTCTTGTCAGCGGCACCGATGGCGTCGGCACAAAACTCAAGCTCGCATTTATTGCAGATAAACACGACACGGTCGGTATCGACTGCGTTGCGATGTGCGTTAATGACATTATTTGCTGTGGCGCAAAACCTCTTTTCTTCCTCGATTACATCGCCGTAGGTAAGAACTACCCTGAAAAGGTTGCACAGATAGTTTCAGGCGTTGCTGAGGGTTGTGTTCAGTCCGGATGTTCCCTTATCGGCGGCGAAACCGCAGAAATGCCCGGTTTTTACCCTGAAGATGAATACGATCTTGCCGGTTTTTCCGTAGGTGTTGTTAACCGTGAAAAGATTCTTGACAACAAGACAATTACCGAAGGAGATGTGGTAATCGCTCTCCACTCCAGCGGTGTTCATTCAAACGGTTTTTCTCTTGTTCGTAAAGTGTTCGACGTTGAAAACAAAGACATTACAAGCCGTGTTGATGAGTTGGGTGGTGCTTCCATTTGCGACACCTTGCTCACACCTACAAAGATTTATGTTAAACCTATGCTTGCACTTTTCGACAAGGTAAAAGTTAAAGCGGTTTCTCACATAACCGGTGGTGGCTTCTACGAAAACATTCCCAGAAGCATTCCCGCAGGCTTTGGCGCAAAAATCGAAAAAGCTTCCGTTAAAGTTCTCCCCATCTTCGAGCTTATAGCAAAGCGCGGTAACATTCCCGAACGTGATATGTTCAACACCTTCAACATGGGTGTCGGAATGAGCATTGTCGTAAGTAAAAATGATGCCGATAAAGCTCTGGAAATCTTGAGAGCTGAGGGCGAAGAGGCTTACATCATCGGCGAAACTGTTAAGTCCGAGGACGGTATCATCCTATGCTAAGCAACGGTAAATACAAAACTCCCGTAAATGATTCGTTGAATAAAACTCCCGAAACAAGAACAGCGAGAATTGCTGTTCTTGTTTCCGGCGGCGGAACCAATTTGCAGGCAATTATCGATGCACAGGAATCAGGGATCATTAAAAGCGGAAAAATTGAACTGGTTATTTCCAACAACGCTGATGCATACGCCATTATCAGAGCGAAAAATGCCGGAATTCCGTCAGTAGTTGTTTCAAAAAAGAACTGCGCTTCGCAAAAAGAGTTTGAGAATAAACTCTGTAAGACCCTTGATGAATACGGCATTGATTTGATAGTACTTGCAGGATTTCTCTGTATTTTGAGCGGTGAGTTTACAAAAAAGTACGAACGCAGAATAATAAACGTACACCCTTCTCTTATCCCGTCGTTTTGCGGCAAAGGTTTTTACGGGCTCAAAGTTCACGAAGCGGCACTTGAATACGGAGTTAAGGT
>JAFXKQ010000097.1 GCA_017531625.1 Clostridia bacterium
CTATCTTTTGATGAGTTGTGCAATGAGCCAACGCATTGATCCTAAAATGCCTTTCGTTCACAGGTTTGGAATGGCGTTTGACATTACGGACGAGCTCTTTGGGATAAACATTGCACGCCCGGGTTATCTGAATCCGTATTACGATTACGGTGCGGCAACTGTGGCGGGGCTTTGTTGGGCTTCTGGCACGGCGTTGGGAGTAATTGCAGGTAATCTTTTGCCGCTTCGGTTTGTGAGTGCTTTCAGCGTTGCTCTTTACGGAATGTTCCTTGCGGTGATCGTACCGCCTTCAAGGAAAAACAGAGTAATTGGTTTTTTGATTATCGTGTGCTTTGCTTTGAGCTACGCAGCAAGCGTTATTCCGTTGGTCAAAGATTTAAGCGAAGGTGTACGCACGATCATTCTCACTGTTTCCGTTTCAACCGTTGCGGCGCTTTGTTTCCCAAAGGATGAGGAAAAGGAGACGGAAAAACATGGGTAATGTTTATGTTTACATAGCAATAATGGCGATTGTTTCGTATTTGATTCGTGTGCTTCCGCTGACCTTGATACGAAAACCCATAAAAAACCGCTTTTTAAAATCTTTTCTTTATTATGTTCCTTACGTGACGCTTTCTGTTATGACTTTTCCCGCAATCGTTAACGCTACTCAGACTCCGATTTCAGGGGCATTGGCACTTGTTGTAGGGTTAGTCGTTGCATGGTTTGGTTTTGATTTGTTTAGCACTGCAATTTCATGCTGTGCGGTGGTGTTCGTAATTGAGTTGTTTGTTTAGATAATTGTAACCGTTTGTGATGAAAATTTAACGAGGCAGAGCAAGCTTTTTTTGCATCTGTCTCGTTTTGCTTTGAAATGATTTAGTTATTTATTAAACGGCTCATTCAGTTGTTTTTCCAAGAACCGATTCCTCGCTTTGCTCAGAAACTTCGCTTATTTCTGAGCCGTGATCTTCCTCTTTTGAAGCCTTATCAGACTTAGAAGCATCTGAGAAGAAGTAAAACAACAGACCTAACAGAACAGCAAGGATAAACGAAAGAACAACCCAAATCGGATTAAACCTTTTTTTGCTTCCTTCTTGTTTTGTAACGAGTGAAGCACGCCTCAAAACCTCAATTACAGGCTTGTAAAGCAGCATTGTCAAAGCTGCGTTAAGACTACCCTTTAATAAATTAAATGGCAGGAAGGTGGGAATTAGCATATCCTGAACGGTTTCTCGGGGAACTTTCATGTAGATTGGGGTGATTAACCAATTCCAAGCGAGCATAACTGCTGACATGAAAATACAACCTGTAATCAATCCTAACACGGCGCCGCGTAAAGTACGGTCTTTTTTGTAGATGTATGCCGCTGTACATGCGAAGGAGCAGGTGGAGAGTACGTTCATGATTAGCCCCCAGATCCCCGTACCGCTAATCGTAGCAAATTCGATTAGTGAAACGATTACCGAAATCAGAAGGGAAGCAGTAGGACCTAAAATGAAGCCACCTATTGTAATAATTACGTCCTTAGGTTCGTATTTTAGAAATAGCACAATCGGTATTCTGCAAAGTAAAAGAACGATGAAAGCTAATGCGCTGAACATTCCGATAAGCGCAATGCGTTTAATGTCTGTTTTTTTC
>JAFXKQ010000098.1 GCA_017531625.1 Clostridia bacterium
AATTATAATTTGCAAGAAGTAAATAGTTATTTACTTTAAGTCAATGATAATGTATAATAGATTAAGAATAATTTACTTGGAGTGAAACAAAATGGAGAATTACACCTGTTGCTTTTTTGGGCACAGAACCATAAACGAAACCGACGAGCTGAGGACGAAATTAACCGATACCATCGAAAAACTCATTACTGACGAAAAAGTTGATACCTTCCTATTTGGCAGTAAATCGGAGTTTGACCGCCTGTGCCTCAAGCTCGTGACCAAATTAAAAGAAAAATACCCACACGTAAAAAGAATCTACGTGCGGGCAGAATTCCCGTATATTAACGATGACTATATGGCATACCTACTCAAATCCTACGACGACACTTACTATCCCGAAAAGCTCATCGGTTCAGGTAAAGCCGCCTACGTCGAGCGTAACTACGAGATGATAAGAGCCAGTAAATACTGCATCGTCTACTACTACGATGAGTTCAAGTTCCCAACCGCAAATAAAAGCGGAACAAAAATTGCACTTGATTACGCTGTCAAGAAAAACAGAGAAGTCATACTCATCTAATTGAAATGTTAACAAAAATGCTGTATAACAGAGAAAAAAACGTTTAACGAGTTTTATTGGCAAAACAAAGCCGTAAGCGCTTAATTAACAGCGTTTACGGCTTTTTATCGTAAGGAGTTATAAACGGTAACAGACAGAACGATTACTTACGCAAATACTGCTCTGTCATGTAATCAGCAAAGTGTGAATGGATGTAGTTAAGCACCTGTTCTCCGCCCGAGGGCATACGGTCGGTTGACACGTTCACATATTCCCCGTCACAAAAGACAGAAATGCTGACTTTCATTCCGTCGAGACATTCATACTCTGCCATGGAGTTCCAGTCGGAAATGTTTATATTTGAGATGTATGTATACACGCTCTGGTAGGGGAAACGGGGGATAGAATAAAGCTGTTTATTGCCGTCCTCTGTTTGCACCGTCATAAGGTGCTCTTCGGGCGAATCGGTTGTTTTCACCGTCAGTTTATACGTACTGTCGCCCTCGGGGGAATACACTTTTTTGGTATAGGAAAAAAGCAAGGTGTTTTCCGGAACGTACTCAGCAATGGGGGTGTATTCCATAGAATTTTTTGAGTTGTAGGTCAGCTCCACATCGTGAGAGGGCATAACGAAGCTGATGGTATACCCCTTGCTATCGCTGTAATCTGAGGGGCGTATTCTCTCGCCGTCGAGATGAAAGCTATAATCCGTGTCGGTGGCAACGTAAGGGAAATAGATTTTTACCTGTTGGCCGGCTTTATAGGAATTTTTCACATTCTCAAAAATGCCGGTGCTACAGATAACATGGTATTTTTCCGCTTTGCATGAGGACAACACAAAAAACAGTACCGAAAGAATTACTGTTACAGCCACTGCTGCGATTATTATTATCTTTGTCACTTTTATCACCTCAGTTAACTTATACCATAAAACCCTACCGTTGGCAATACATATTTGACGGATTTTTTCTGTTCGGAAATAAAAAACATACAAAAAAGTTGAAGTTTTTCAAAAAAATTCTTAACACTGTTACTTGTACTATTGACTGACTCTGAAAAAAATTGTATAATCATATAGTAACGGTAAGTTATGCTAATTTTACAGAGTTTTTATGGAAACAGTTGACGGTGCAGACTCATTCATTTACAGCTTGATGTGGCTATGCTGCCTTCAGTATGATGCGGGCATTATCGTTGACTTTTAATTTCTGAAGAAAGAAAATAAAATAAATTTACTTTGGAGGTTTTATTATGGGTATTTTTGACAAACTTAAGAACAGTGCAAACGCTGCCATAAACAGCGCAGTTTCCAGTCTTGGAAACAAGAGCGAAACTTTCACTTTTGCGGCACTCCCTGAAAGCCTTGCAGAGATGCAGGCCCTCCCCGAAGCAAAGCTCGATACCCCCTTCAAGACAGCGGCTCTCACGGTTTGCGCTCTTTGCGCATACGCTGCTGACAAGCAGATCGGTACAGAGATGCTTAATTGGCTTCGCGGTCCCCGTCCTTTGAGCAACGCGGAAATTTCTTTCCTCAACGACCGTTTCAGAGATGGAAAGACCTACGTTCCTTTCTCATACTTCGAAGGAGCTACTCCCGATAACGACTACACTCCTGCAGAACCCTTTAAGGTTACTGTAAGCACTAACCCCTATTCCGACGCAAACGAAGGTTATATGAAGCTGTTCATCAAGAGCGGCGGTGCTGACAATGCTCGTGAAGTAGTTCTTCGCCAGAGAGGCAGTGACGGCGTTTGGTTCCTTTGGGATCAGATGCTTCTTCCCGACATCCGTGTTCCCAAGTCCGCTAATCCTTGGGCATAATCAGTGACATAGTTTAAAGTTTAATAAAACAAATACGGTGAAGTGAGCTGTTTAAAACAGTTTACTTCACCGTAAGTTTTTTCTGTCAAAAACGTTTTATGTCTTCGACTATTCTGCACTCAAAGACTTTGAACGGTACCAATCCTTTAAGTAAACGCCCCACACCTTTAAATTGCTGTCGCTTACGTCGGACAGATCAGTTGTTTTATGCTTGAAAATAGATGCGGAACCTGCGCTGTTTGAAATGTTCCACGCTACATAGCTTATGTTTCTGCTGTCCAGAACTTTTTTCCACTTGTTCCCGTTTGAGGTGCTGATGCCACCGTCGCCCGATGACTCCATAAACCCAAATTCGCTGATGGAAACCGGTAATCCGCTGTCGTACGCCTTTTCAACTCTTGTGGTTCTTCTGTGGTCCGCCGCATAAAAATGATAGGTGTACATTATGTTTTCAAACCCTACTAACGGGTTATCCATAATGGTATAAAGGTCTGTTGTCCATTCGGGGCTTCCCACAAGAATGACCGCATCCGTGTTTGCTCTTATGCACGGAATGACCTCTTGTGCATACCTCTTGCATTGTGTCCAAGTGGTAGGGCCGTTAGGTTCGTTCATTATCTCGTAAAGGATGTTGTCATGATCCTTGTATTTTTCGGAAATGTAACTGAAAAATTCCTTCGATTCTTCAAGATAGGTCAGAGGATTCTTGTCTGCCGGATTGGTTGCGCCGACCATGTGCCAATCTACGATTACGTACAACCCCAGTTCAGTTGCTATGTCAATGCCTCTTTCAAGTGCTTCAAGCATTTCACGCTTTACCGAGGGAGGGCCGTCGCAATACCCGGATTCATCTGTGTACAGCGCTAATCTGAACACGTTGTTGCCGAAACTTTCCTGGATGGAACAGAATGTATCAAAATTCACAACTTCGCTGAACCATTGGAGTCCGTGGGTGCTAAGTCCGAAAAGCTGAAACTTTTCGCCGTATTGGTTGACCAGGTCGGGGCCCACAACGCTAAGCTTTCCGTTGCGGTGATAGCCGTTATCCACATAACCGAACTCTCTTAACACCTCATTACAAGCTGAACAGTACAATTTCTTTGTTCCGAGGGTTGTTTGTGTTGCTTCGGTAATTACTTCAATGGCGGTGCTTACATGGGCACCAAAACCATCGTCCTGCACGTAGGAATAACCGCAGACCGTACATTTTTGTTCTGTCTGGCCTGCCTGAATGCAGGTCTTTTCTGTTATCACCGTTTCTTCGTATTTGTGCTCTCTGGTGTATTCTCTTTCGTTAAGAACCTTTCCGCAATCGGTACAAACGATTTGTTGCTTTCCGGTCGCACCGCAGGCTATCTCCTCTGCGTCTTGCCAGCTTGATCTGAATTTTGAGCAGTCGTGCACCTCGCTCGATTCTGCAATGACGGCTTCCTCACTTGGACTTGATTGTTCCTCGCTTGATTCGGGTGCTGAGGAGTCGTTTCCGCATCCGCTGACTAACAGCAGAAGAAACACTAAAGTAAGAATAAAACCTTTTTTCATAATGGCACTCCTTTTTTAACTATGCCTTGATTTACATTCCGCAGTCAAGAAAACTGACGTTTCTCTTGCTGTTATTTCTTAATAATACTTGCTTGGGTTGTTTCGAAAAAAGGGGTAGGTTTTTGTCTTATACGCGGCTCATTCCGCGGGAATCAAAACTCCGTTAAGCGATTTGTTCTCATAAGAGTGGCAAGCTACGGCAAGTCCCTTTTCGGGGTTAAGTATTAACAGCTGTCCCCTCATTCCGCCCTTGCCGTACCAGTTGTTTCCGATGGGTTTAAGCTCGTATCCCTCAGAAAAGACCTTGTCCACCCATTCCTTTGAAATGACGGTCTCGCCTTTCCATTCACCGCCGTTAAGGTAGAGAATGCCAAGCTTTACCATGTCCTCTGTGCGCAGATAAAGCCCCGTAGCACCCATGCTGTAACCCTTGGGACAGACGCTCCAAGCAAATTCCTTAAAGTGCATGGTTTCCATAAGGACAGGGCGCAGCAGTTCGGCAAGCTCTTTGCCGGAAACCTCTGCTACGATGCGTGAGAGAATGTAGTAAGCGGCGTCCGTGTACTGGTGTACGCTTCCGGGGTGGTAGGGGAGAGCTGTGGACAGCACCGTGTTCAGGTAATCTGTGGAGGGGTACTTGGAGGCGTCCTCTGAGTCTATGTCAAGCATTCCGCACCCAAAGCCAACACGGTGAAGTAAAAGGTCGTGGACGGTAACCCGGTTCCATTTCGGGTCCATTTCCTTAGGAAGCAGGTTACACAGAAGGTCTGCCATGCGTGAATTTGGCGTCAACAACCCACGGTCATAAAGCATTCCTATTGCGGTTACGGTGAACAGCTTAGCGACGGAATAGCAATTACAGCAGGGGTTTGCGGGAACTACGGTTTGAGTCCTGATGCTGTATTCCCTGTCGCCCTCTGAAACAAAGTACGTATTGAGCCCTCTTTCACGTATGCGGGCTGCATAGTCAAACGTTGTCATGGGTTGCACTCCTGTCTTTCTTGACCTTCTTGCTTTGATTCCAATTCAATGATTCAATGGTTAGTGTTTATTGATTTTTATTAGAATTCTCTTTTTCACGGATTTTTTTAAGAGTTTTGCGCTTCATTATGATGAGTACCACCGATGCGGCAACGATGACGGCAATGACCACGCAAGCAACGGCGGTGGTAACACTGTTATCGGTTTTGTCGGAGCCAACGGAGGGAACGCTGAGTTCTCCGCTTTCAAGAGCTTCGCTTTCCGCATCTTCGGAAGCCTCCTCAGAGCTTTCGGTGACGGGGGATTTGCTCTCTTCTTCGCTTTGTTCAAATTCTTCGTCTTCGATGCCTTCGTAAGAGAAGCTGGGTGTGGCGGGTTCTTCTCCTTTATAGAAGCTGGAAACCGTAACTAAATAGGAGTAGCAATCGGTGGTTTTCTTTGCGGAACCGTAACGTGTAAGAGCGCGTACAGCAATTTTGTGAACACCGTCTTCCAATGCTGAAACATCTACGTTTACATCGAATGCGTTGACCTCTGTGTGTGCAGTGTAAAGGCGGTTACTTGCCGCATAAGCCGCATCGTAAGTGCCTTCAAGCGCTGTCCATTCGCCACCGTCTATGCTGTACTCAAAGCCGAGCAGACCGTACTTGTGGACGCTCTTGCCAAATACGTTTACTGTTCCGCTGTTAGCGTCGATAACGCCCTCGGTGTAGAGTGTTTTTCTTGTGAGAACATCATCTCCGTCTGTGTTCTTGTAGGAGGTTTTAAAGGTAGAAGGTGCATAAGAAGTGGCATTTCTGCCGGGGTCGGGGCATTCCTCGGGCATTCCCTTGTAGACGGGAATGAGGAAGTTTATTCCCATGTCAAGTGCGCCCTTGGAAGCGAGTGAGCCGTAAACCGTTCTCGCCTCGGAAAGTGCTGCACCTATGTTCTGCATGTACTGACCCCAGAAATTTCTGCCCGAACGGGGGTCAACGTTGAACTTTTGAAGGTAAAGTGTATTCTGATGGTCGTCAATGTATTTGTTCTTGATTTTGTATGCGCCGCCGTAGATTGATTTCCAGAGCGTGTTCCAGGAAGGGCTTCCGCCCCATTCTTCAGCCATGTGGGGAGTGCCGTTGAGCGCTTCCTTCATGCCGCCAAGGTAGATTTGGAAGTAACCTGTTCCTGCAGCTTCGATGTTGAAGAAGTTGTAGTAGCCATTGTACATGAGGAGCAATTCCTCGCTGTAACCTCCGGAGGGAGTGTTGATGATGTGGTCGTTTTCTTCTTGAATCTGGTTCTCGTAGTAATACCACAGCTTGTCACCGCCATAACCCGAAATGAGGGCAGAAGAGCCTGAACCTTGTTCCTGACGCATACGGGAGGCAAGGTGGAGGGGGTTAACATTAAGCTCTTTTCCTACCTCGTAGATGTACTCGGCGTAGGTCTTACCGTTTTCGAGGTAGGCGTCTGCCATAAATGAACCCTCAATGGCGGAGGCTACGTTATCAACCGTGATGGATTCGTGAAAGGCAAGGTCTTCAAATTGGAAAATGTCCTTTTCGTTAAGGAAATTTCGGGGGTCGAGGAAGTACCTTACGCAAGCGTCGTTGGCGGAGCACCAGCCGGAGTCAAAATCCGCACCGTATTTCGTGTCCCAATAAGAGCGAAAACTATCGGATGCAGAAACAAGGTTTGTTTCGGGGTCACGGGACTCTTGATAAAACACGTGGGACCAGGTGTACGTTGGGTTGAGTTTGGTAATCAGCAAGGGTTCAAAAACCCATTGGGGATGAAGATTGTGCAGTTCGAGCAAGGGCAAGATGTAGCTCTTGGGAAAGCCTTTCTCTGAAAGTTCTTGCATGTACTCAAGGTCTGCATAGGTATAACCGAGGTCACTGCTTGCGGCATCAGCCTCGGTGCGGAACGGAGAAAGAGAGGTCATTACTAACAAAAGAGTTAAAATCAAAGCTGTTGATCTTTTAAACACGGTTCTTTTCCTTCCTGTTATGTAAAATTTGACTGCCTACGGTAATCTTAAAGTCCTTTATTTTTAAGATTTTCGCACTTGTATAGCGGAGCTTTATTGTTTTTCAGCTTTTCGCTCTCTAAATGCGCAATGAGTTTTGAACCAAGTCGGGTTGCCTGTCCTTCAAACCATACGCTGTCGTAGGGTTTAAGCTTTTTTTGCGGATTTATTTTCTTAGAAAAGGCTCTGAACCAAAAACGCACGGTGGACGGAATGTTTACGATAAATGGCATTAAAAAACCAAAATAGCAATTTTGTACCGCGTGACCCAACTCGTGGTTTTTCAGATAAAGGCTTTCGGGCTTTCCTTTAACGAAGAAAACACCGAAATCCGCACCGCTGTGACCGTTCCCGAGCTCAAAGTAGTAGCAGTAGCCCCATTTCTTTGGCTTGTGTCCTGTAATTCTCATAAAAAATGCCACCAAACAGCCTGCAAGGGTAACAGGAAGCCCCCAAGTAAAGGAAAGAAAATAAAATTTGAATTTGCTCATTTTTGGATTCAAAATAAATTACCCCTTTTAGCCGTCTCGGGCGAAGCGTTTTTAAAAAAATTCAAATATCAAAAATGGGTGAACTGATTCTGTTTACTTGTAATTAACAAAACCTAAGTCTGCAAGAGTTACGCCCATAGCGAGGCTTTCAAGAAAATCTGCTGCTGCTTCAAGCATTGCGTGAGTACTCTCGCTCATTAAAGATTCAAGAGACGGGTCATCGTAATGAGCATCCGTGAATTCTCTTAAAAATTCAGGGTAGACTGAGCTGAAAACAGGCTCTGACGGCAAGTTGAACTTGCCCGCATCAATTGTACCGTAAGCGGTTTCGGCGACGGCATTTACGGATTCGGCGGTCAAGGGGACGACAGTAAGGGTTACTTTATGGCTGGTACTGTTTTCTTCCAGTTGCAGGGAAGTGACACAGCTTTTCTCTCCGTCCGCCACAAGATGTTCAAAACGCAAAATCCGGGCATTTTCGTCCGTGTAAATAAAAAACGTATTCCCACCGTCATCGGATGAGTAGGCGTAGTATTCTCCTGTATCCTTGTTATAACGGCTGTTGTTTCTGGTGTAACATGCAACCGCCTTGTAATTGTTAAGCACTGTACCGCAGTATTTGCATTTGCCGTATTCGTCTGCGTGGTCTGTAATGGGAATTACTTCGCATGCGACAAATTCTTCACAGGATTTACAGTAAAGTTTTTTAGCACCTTCGTTTTGACAGGTAGCTTCAACGTCTGTTTTCCACTCGACTTCTGTGTGACCCAATGCCTCTGTTTCGTTGTCGATAAAACTGTCGCCGCAACGTGAGCAGGTGTGAACGTTACGTCCCCCCTCCGTGCATGTGGCAGCAGTGCTAAGAACAGAGTAAGCGTGACCGAGGGGCTCACCTTCGGTTTTTCCGCAACCTTCGCAGGTTTTCGGTTCTGTACAAGTGGCTTCGGTGTAACGGTGAAAATGCAAAAGATTGCACGATGCGAAACTTAAAGCCAACGTTGCAAGTAACAGCAGAGAAAGGATGCGTTTCATTCTGTGCGCCTCCAAAAAGAGAAATAGGTGCTTACGGCTACATTATAAAGTTTTTTGCCGTGTTTGTCAAGAACGCAAAACACCCCTTGCGAAGTCTCGCAAGGGGTTCCTAAAACTGTAATTCTATTATTACTTAGCGGATTCCTGAACTGCAACAGCGCATGCTACTGTCATACCAACCATGGGGTTGTTACCTGCGCCGATGAGACCCATCATTTCTACGTGCGCGGGAACGGAAGAAGAACCTGCGAACTGTGCGTCGCCGTGCATTCTACCCATGGAGTCTGTCAAGCCGTAAGAAGCGGGGCCTGCTGCCATATTGTCGGGATGGAGTGTACGTCCTGTGCCTCCGCCCGATGCAACAGAGAAGTATTTTTTGCCGTTCTCGTTACACCA
>JAFXKQ010000099.1 GCA_017531625.1 Clostridia bacterium
ATCTATAAATTAAAAATTAATAAATATAAAAGAAACCTTTTTACTCTGCTATGTCCTTAACTGTGCCCAAGAAGACGGGAAGTGAAGTGTTGTTGTCAATGATTGCAAAAACAAAGGGTCTGTCAAGGATAACCTCGTTTTCGTAAACTATGCAACCCTCGGCTAGCGCCTCAATGACGGTGGCGGCAGCGGCTTTTGTACCTTCTTCGTCAACTTCGATGAAGGTTTTGTGAATCACCCTTGAAAGGTAGATGTTTGATTCGGGACAGGTGCCCAGGGAGCTGAGATTTGCTTTAGAAGCAGAAAAAGCATCTGTCATCCCGAGGGATTCCAAAACCGACTTCATTTCGATGTCGTACTCAAAGCTGAATTTAGGAAGAACCGTGTAAACCGACTGGGTTTTTGCGTTTTTGATTGCAGAAACAAAGCTTTCGCCCGTCAAATCCGCCACGTAGGAGTCGATTCCTAAGCCTTCGTTTGGGAGCAGAGCTACAAAGCTGTAGCCTTCTTTGTAAGGCTTGATAAAGCCTTTTGCGTTTTCGGTTTCAATGAAGCGGTTCTCGTCACTGCTCATCATTTCGACGCTCTGCTCTGTGCCGTCTTCCTTTTTGAATTTGCCGTTAAAAACGGAGTAGCTTTCGTAAGCTGTTTTCCATTCTGCGTCAAAAACAAGGGCGTTAATGAGGTACATTACAGCGTTTTTGGGAATCTTATCCAGAATGTTTTCGATAAGTCCGTCTGTTTTCTCGCTTACCCAAGCGTTTATGTCCTTTAGTGTGGAATCATCAAAGGGGGCTTTGTAAGCAGAGGCGTTGTAGTAATTTGCGTTTGTACGCAAAAAGTCTTCATTGGGGATAAAGCCTGTTTCTCTGAACCAAATGGAATTTGCGACGGACAGCTTTGCGCCCTCACCTGAGTAGAGAGCTTCTGCAAAGGTTTTGAGGTACTCGTTAAGCTCTTGCAGCGGGATCTCTCCGCCGATGAGAGCTTCCATCTGTGCTTTTGTTTCTCCTTCTGCGCCGTTTGCCGTAATGGCGAGGGCGAGAAGAACGGAGAGGGGAGAAACGAGGGTGTTCTCCTCACTTGAAGCTGAGGATTCCTTGAAAATTTTAAAGGCAAAGTCTGCCGTTGAATTGATGAAACGTTCATCCGGCGTTCTTGCCGTGACTGCCGTGGGGCTGATTCCCGTCATCAGGTCGTTACTGCTGCCCAGTTCTGCGGGAGCGTCGGAACCGTCGGGAACTTCGGTGCTGCCTTGGGGGTCGGAGCTGTCAGCATCCTTTTTTAGTTCTGAACAGCTGAAAAGGGAAAGCGTCAGTGCAAGGCACACGAGAAGCAAGGTGATGCGTTTGTAAAATTTCATTTTTTGTTTCTCCTTCCTAAAAAACGTGGGATTAGTACCCCATTGTCGTTTCAAACAGTTGTGTTATCTGCTTTAGCTGAGCTTCGTCTGCTTCGTACCAAAGTCCGTAAAGGTTTAAATAAGCCTCTTGGCTGTAAAACATTACAAAATCTTTGTGCGTTTCTTCGCCTTCGCCGTTTTGGTAGTAGCAAATCAGCATAAATTCCGGTTCGGACTCGGGGGCAACGGGCTGTTCACAGGGCGTGAGTGAGAGCTCTTTGAGTTTTTCAACGGCTTTAGCTGTTCTCTTGGCGTCGAGGGCTGTCGAATTGTTTTTGCTTAAATGCTTGAGAAGCCCTTTTGCAAGAGTTGTTACTGCTACGTCCTCTTCTACGGAAGGCTCGGCTTGACTTTGCTCAAAGGGGTAAGTGGGAGCTTCGTCGCTTCCGCCTACTTGGGTGTCCTGCGTAAAATCTTCTGACACGTCTGTGGTGGAATCTGAGGACACACAAGCTTCACAAGATGACTCCCAAACTTCGGAGAAATCGGCTTCGGGCGCTTCTTCGGAACACTCAAAGGTTTCTTCCAAAAAGCCCTCATCTGTGGTTTCTGCGTCTGACTGAGCAGGGTTCAGTTCTTCCGCTTCGTCCTTTGAAACTACACCTGTTGCCGTGGTGCTTTCCGCACTGTAAACGGCATCGGTTTGCGAGCTTTCGGGAAGGTACTCACCGCCGGTTTCCCATTTATTCTCGACCGATTCCTCAACTTGGTCCCTGTCCATAAAATGCCTTGCGGCAAAGGCTGCCGCAACGGTAAGGCAAAGGCAAAAGCATGCCGCAAGCGGAAGATAAACTCTGAAAAGCTTTTTCCTTGCCGTCCTTTTATCAGATAAAGCGTTTGATGCTTTGGTTTCTACAAGAAGCTTAAATTCTTCTCTGCTTCTCATAACTCAAAACCCTCCTTTTCCAACTCGGTGCGGAGCGCCTTTTTTGCACGGTACAAGAGGTTTTCTACCTGCTTTTTGCTTTTCTTCATAACCTTTCCTGCTTCTTCGTAGGAAAGCTCCTCAAAATAAACCAAGTGGATTGCCGTTCTGTAATCTTCCTTCAAGCCTTCAATCGCCTTGTTTAAACGGCGCTTTCTGTCGCTCTTTATCACGGCTTCTTCAAGGGATTCCAAATCGGCTTTCTGCGCAGCGGTGTCGTCAAGCGGCACGTTCTTTCTGTGTGCGGCACTGCGTAAGTAATCAATGGCTCGACTGCGTCCGATTGTAAAAAGATAAGTTTTGAGGGAACAGGAAAAATTAAACCGCTTTGGATTTACTAAAAGCTCCGCAAAGGAATCTGCCGCCAGATCCTCAGCGGTGTCCAAATTGTGAACAAAACGGTTTATAAAGAAAATTAAGCTTTCACGGTAGAGGTCAAGTATTTCGTCAAAGGCGTTCTTGTCACCATTAAGGAAACGGCGGTAGCTACTTGCACCGTTGTCCATAAAGATGCCTCCTGAATTTTTGCCGGGGTTAATTTTTTTACCCTTTGATTCTTTGGCTTTTGTTTTTTCTCTTCACCTTATTTTACGTTTTACAAGGGGAAAACCCTCTCTTAAAAAGCACAAAAGCCAAAACTTTTTTCATATTCCGTACTTTTTCTGTAACCTTTCGAGCTTTTCGCCGATTGGACCTGTGAGAGCTAAAAGAAAGATCACGTTGGAGACGGCGTAAGCTACGGTATGGGGCAAAGAAGCGACGAGGGAAGTAAGGTAGAGACTGGGGTTAAACCCGCCGTCGTACCAGCAAACGGTCCACACGTCCATCATCAAGGAATAAGCTATTCCTGCCAAAACTCCGAAAACGGAGAGGAGCACGCGGTTCTTTTTTAACGTTTTTGATAAGAGCCCCGCAAACAAGCCCACAAGTCCCCACGCCAGCATCTGAAACGGAGTCCACGGGCCTTGGCCGAAGTAAAGGTTTGAAACAACAGCGGTGAGAGCGCCTACAAGAAATCCCGCTTCGCTCCCCATGTAAAGGGCGCCGATGACAACCATGGCGGTTACGGGCTTAAAGGCGGGGATAAAGGCAAAAATGAAACGTCCCGCTACGGAAAGGGCTGTGAGGGCGGCGATGACCATGACACGGCGGGTTCCCGTTTCCTTCCGTTCAAAACTGAGGAAAAATGCGGCGCACGCTGCCATGGCGATGAGCGCTGAGATGAGTGCGTAGTTTCTGCCTTCAAGGAGAAGCACTCCGACTGCCGCAAGGGCGGGAATCAGTGCCGTGAGAATCAGAAGACTTAAAACTTTTTTTGTCTTTTTCTTCATTCTTTTAGTCCCTTCTCCCGTTAAGACGGCAAAGCTTGACTGCCGTTTCTACGGTAACAGCGCCGTCGTACTTACCTCGGGTCATTCTGCTTGCGGCGGTTGTGTAAAAGCTGTTGTCGGCAAAAAATTCTTTAGGTTTTGCTTCCGAAACGATCTCGCCACCGAAAAAGAGCGCTACTCTGTCTGCGCACAAAGCGGCGAATTCCGCATCGTGGGTGACGGTTACCACGGCCATCCCCTTTTTCTTTAAAGCATCAATGATTTCAATGATTCTCCTTTTTGCGTAGGCATCAAGCCCCTTTGTGGGTTCGTCCAACAGTAAAAGCCGGGGAGATTGCATCAAAATCTTGGCGAGGGCGCAAAGTTGACGTTCACCCCCGCTTAAATCGTAGGGATGGGAGTCAAGGTACGGTTCTATGTCAAAGGGAAGCTCAGGCAGGGGACTGCCTGTCTCTGCCAAGTCTTCTTTTACGCTGCTTTTCACAAAAACTGTGAGGACGTCTTGGGGAAGCAATGCCACCCCGCCGCGGTAAAGCTCGGCGCCTTTGTAGTCCTTTATGCTCTTTCCAAAGAGCTTAAGCTTGCCTGCGTAGGGGCGTTTGAGCCCCGCGAGAACTTTAAGTGCAGTGGTTTTGCCAGAAGCGTTTGCACCGAGAATGCAGAGACTCTCCCCTTCATAAACCGTCAGAGTTGTGCCTCTTAAAACGTCGGGTTCTTCTTTTCCGTAACGGAACCACAAGTCTTTGAGTTCTGCGACCTTTTGCCTTTTTTCAAGTTCTTTTTTCGAACCAGAAAGAGGGGGGAGCTCCTTTATTTCGTCTTTGAAGCTTTTTTCGATGAAGCGTCTTCCTTCCTTGACCGTCAAGGGGCAGACTCCTGCTCCGTCAAGGGCAGAATGAATGCGGACAGCCGAGGGCAATGAAAGCAAGAGCTTTTCGTTGCCTTTGAGCGTTTCGCTTGTCATTTGAGGGCTACTGTAACAGAGAAGTTTCCCTTTTTCGAGAACTGCCACCTTGTCTGCTTCGGGGAAAAGCTCTTCCAGTCTGTGCTCTACTACAAT
>JAFXKQ010000013.1 GCA_017531625.1 Clostridia bacterium
AGACCTGCAAGTGTGATAACTGCAGTACCGTGCTGGTCATCGTGGAAGATCGGAATGTCGCAAACCTCTTTAAGTCTCTTCTCTATCTCAAAGCATCTGGGAGCGGAGATGTCTTCAAGGTTAACGCCGCCGAAAGAACCGGAGATGAGCTGAATGGTTCTAACGATTTCGTCAACGTCCTTACTCTTGATGCAGAGAGGGAATGCGTCTACGTCACCGAAAGCCTTGAAGAGTACGCACTTACCTTCCATAACGGGCATACCTGCTTCGGGTCCAATGTCGCCGAGGCCGAGGACAGCAGTACCGTCGGTTGCAACGAGACACATGTTCCAACGTCTGGTAAGCTCGTAGGACTTATTAACGTCCTTCTGGATTTCAAGACAGGGGGTAGCAACGCCGGGGGTGTATGCAAGAGAGAGGTCGTGCTTGTCCTTAACGGGAACGGTTGTAACAACTTCGATCTTACCCTTCTTTTCAGCGTGGAGGGCAAGGCTCTCTTCAGCAATGGTCAATTTCTTTTCGCTCATATGGCAAAACTCCTTATATTTAAATTAAATGTTACTCAAATTAACTGTGCAAAAAGCTCGGGATAAGATTAATAGTTGCCTGCGAACATCTTGCTGTTGTTGTCGCTGTCAGCCAAATCACCGAAGTAAGCCTTAGCGTCAACGCCAACGAACTTAGCCATCTCAACCATTTCTCTTACTGTGTTTACATTAACCTTAATGCCGTTCTTCTTTCTGTCTGCAACAGCTGCAATTTCCTTCTCGCCGTGGGTATAGATCTGGCTCTGACCGTCAGCCTTGGGGCTCTCACGAAGCTCTGCAAGGAAGGTGGAGAAGTGTTCAGCGATTGCGTCTGCGTCACCGAAAAATGCGGGATTGATTGCTGCAAGACCGTGGCAGATGCCGCTTACGTTGTTTACGCAGCACTTATTTGAGGTGGTACCCATGGAAAGGATGGAGCTGAAGAACTCGCATACCATGCCCCAGCCGTAACCCTTATGGCTACCTGTCTGTTCTACAGAACCGCCCAAAGGCATAATGCCGCCGCCGTTCTTAGCTACGATGTTCTTAAGAACGTCGCTTGCGTCGTTGGAGGGGTGGCCGTCCTTGTTAAGTGCCCAGGAATCGGGAAGGGGCTTCTCTGCCTTATTGTAGATTTCAAGCTTACCTCTGGTAACAACGGTTGTGGAAGCGTCGAAGAAGAAAGGATAAGGCTTAGCAGGTGCTGCCATAGCGATGGGGTTGGAACCGATCATAGCCTTCTTACCGAAGGTGGGTACCATAATAGCCTCAGAGTTGGTGCAAGCAAATCCTACAAGACCCGCGTCGCAAGCCATCTTTGCGTAGTAACCTGCGATACCGAAGTGGTTGGAATTCTTAATGGAAACGATAGCGATACCGCTCTTCTTAGCCTTTTCAATAGCGAGCTCCATACCTCTGTGAGCCACAACCTGACCCATAGCGTCATGAGCGTCGATAACTGCGGAAACGGGAGTTTCGAAAACGATTTCAGGCTTTGCGTCGAGCTTGATCATGCCCTTTTCAATGCCCTTGTGGTAACGTACGAGACGCTGCATACCGTGGCTTTCGATGCCGTAGAGGTCGGAAAGCATAAGAACGTCTGTAATTATACGAGCTTCTTCATCATTGAAGCCGAACTTGGAGAAAACCTCCATACAAAACTTGTCAAGATGCTCTGCGGAATAAGTTACATAACTCATAAGTTTTTCCTTCTTTCTTATAATCTCTCCGAACGAAGTTCGAAGTTAAATTGCAAAATCCATCGAATCTATGTTATCACAACATTTAGTATATTGCAAGAGCTATTTCCAACATAAACGGGGATTTTTTCCAAAAATTTATAAGCTTTACGCCAAACGAAAGGACGGCCGCAAGTGCTGTAAAGGCTGTAAGTCCTTCCCTCAGTCTCTTTGATTAAGCTCTTGAGACTTCAAGGCGTTTTCCATCAGCATTGCGATGGTCATAGGTCCGACACCGCCGGGGACGGGCGTAATGTAAGAACACTTGGGGGCAACCTCGTCAAAGGCTACGTCACCGCAAAGCTTACCTTCCGAACGGTTCATTCCCACGTCTACCACAACCGCGCCCTCTTTTACCATGTCTGCGGTAATCAAGCCCGCTTTGCCAACTGCCACAACAAGAATGTCAGCTTCAGAGGTCTTTTTGCCGAGGTCCTTAGTTTTGGAATTGCAAACCGTTACCGTTGCGCCCTCGGAAATGAGAAGCAATGCCATGGGTTTTCCCACGATGTTACTTCTGCCCACTACTACACAGTCCTTCCCTGCAATCGGAATGTTGTACTCTTTAAGAAGTCTGATTACGCCTGCGGGAGTACAGGGCTTAAAGCCGTCATTTCTGCCCAAGGCGATGAGCCCCACGTTTGCGGGGTGGAAAGCATCAACGTCCTTTTCGGGAGCGATTCTGACAGCAACCTTATGAGCGTCAATCTGCTTAGGAAGCGGAGACTGAACAAGGATTCCGTCCACGCCCTTATCCGCATTAAGCTCATCAATCAACGCCAGAAGCTCGTCCTCGGAGGTTTCCGTAGGAAGCACTATCATTCTGCTTTGATAACCTATGTCCTCGCACGCCTTTTCTTTGTTTCTGACGTAAATCTGAGAGGCGGGGTCCTCACCCACAAGAATCACCACCAAGCAAGGCGGTCTGCCGTATTTCTCTGCGTTCTTTTTCGCCTCGGCGGAAAGCTCTGCTCTGACCTTTGCGGAAAGCGCTTTACCGTCAAGGAGCACAGGTGTTTTATTGTCCATCTTCGTCTATTCCTCCTCTTTTTCCTGTACGTTTTCTTTAACTTCTTCAACAGCATCTGCAACCGATTCTGCTGTTCCCGCTGTTTCTGTTGTTTCTGTTGTTTCTTTTACTTCTGCTGTGCCCGTTGCTGTTTCTTGGCTCATTTCCTCAATCGCACTGTCGGAAGCTTCGTCTTTTTCGGATTCCAAAGCCCCAACCTTTGCGAGGTACGCATCTATCTCTCCGTCCGCTACCAACTCGCGGGCTTTCTGACGCTTGATTCCAACCAAAAGGCAGGTAAGTCCGAGTACAAAGCATCCAAATCCGAGAACAACCATCAGCTTCACTCCGCCCACACGCAAGCTGTCGGTTCTGAGCATTTCAAGCAATCCTCTGCCAAGTCCGTACCAAACAAGGTACATACAAGCTATCTGACCGTCAAACTTCTTCTTTCTGTAAAGGCAGAAAATAACCGTAAATCCAATAAGGTTCCAAAGTGATTCATAAAAGAACGTGGGGTGAACAAACTGTATGTCCGGACGGTACTCGCCATTAATGTAAACGCTGTCGAGCTGCATACGCCAAGGAAGCTTTTCAACTCCTGCGGACCAACCGTAAGCCTCGGCATTTACAAAGTTGCCCCATCTGCCGATGCACTGCCCTATCATAAGCGCAGGCGCTATGGCATCAAGGTATGAAAAGAGGCTCTGCTTCTTCAGCTTAGAATAAAGAAGCACCGCAAGGAACCCGAAAATG
>JAFXKQ010000100.1 GCA_017531625.1 Clostridia bacterium
TAAATGGCAGAAAAATCGGGGCATTGCCCCGATTTTTCAACTTTAATGCAATAAGTTTGTTTTTGTTTTTCGTGCTCTGCGCCTTTGTCAGCGGTCTGGGGCTGTTGTAAGTGATTCTCACTTACAACAGCCCATTTCAATTCTGTCTTGTGCTTTTTAATTAAAGCTCTTTTCTGTTGGCCTTATCGCCCTTTTTAGCATCCTTTTCAAGAGAAATGACAATCTTTCTCTCGCTGTCCTGACCCACGGAATGGGTGGTTACACCTTCGATCTTCTGGATCTCGGAATGGATGATGCGTCTTTCGTAAGGATTCATCGGTTCAAGAGTAAAGCTTCTCTTGTATCTGCGAACCTTTTCAGCCATACGACGGGCAAGAACTCTAAGTGCCTCTGCACGTTTTTCTCTGTAATTCTCGATGTCGATGGAAACTCTGTAAAAATCGTCAATGTCCTTGTAAGCCGCAAGGGTTGCAAGGTACTGGATGGAATCAAGAACGTCGCCGTGCTTGCCGATGAGAATTCCAAGTCCGTCACCGCTGATCTCAAAAGCGGCACTCTCCTCGGTTTCGCCGGTAAGCTCAACCTTTGCATCAAGAGCCATGTTCTTTACGAGATTTTCAAGAAAATCCTTTGCACGGTAAACAGGAGTTTCTTCAAAATAAACACGGAGCTTTGCATCGCAAGCGCCGATGCCTAAAATCCCTTTTTTCGGTTCTTCAAGAACCTCGTATTTAACTTCAGCCAAGGAAAAGCCGAGTTCCTCTGCGCCTTTTTCAAGAGCGAGGTCAACGGTTTTAGCCGTGGTGATAACTTCTCTAATCATAATTTCAGGTAAATCCTTTCGTAAACCTCTTCTTATTCCTTGTCCTCGCTGTCCTTCTTAACGTCATCCTTTAAGGGAGACTTTTCGATAAGGGCGGATTTTTCCGCAGCGGCTTCTTTTTCAGCGTGTCTTGCGATAGCTTCAGCCTCAGCACGCTCGTTTTCCTTTTCTCTGCGTCTTCTGAGTTTTTCAGCTCTTTCTTCGCTGATGGCAAGGGAATCGTAGGTAGAGTCGTCTTCATCAACCTCAATGGTGATGACCTTCTTACGTTTTTTAGCCTTCTTAACTTCGCCCGCAGCCTTGTCAAGCTCTTCCTTGGTGTAGGTGGGAACGGGGTACATCTTAGCGAGGATGTACTGCTGTCCGATGCCGGTAATGCTTCTGTAAATCCAGTAAATGCCGATTGCTGCAGGGAAGCTGAAACCGAAGAACGCACTGATAAGGGGCATACCCCAGGTCATGAATGCGCCGCCGGTAGCCTGATTGTTTGCAGACTGACCCATGAACTTTCTGGAAGCTATACCGCTGAGGTAGCTTGTAACGAAAATGAGCAGGGGAACGAGCAAAAGCCAGTTAAAAGAATAAGTGGGAGTGTCAAGTGCTGTGTAACCGCCGATCAACTCAAAGTTGGGCAGGTCTTTAACAGACTTCATGCCCTTTGCCTGGAGCAAATCGTCAAAATTGCTCTCGTCGGAAACTGCATTGAATCCAACGCTGTAATACATTTTTGTAGCGTAATCAGCGTCTTTAAGTTCAGCAACGGTAAAGGGCTTTTCTACCTTGAAGACTTCATCAAAGGACTTGATCTGCAAAGCGGGGTCAGCCTTCTGGAGCTTTGCAAACTCTTCTTCACCGTAGTAGATAACCTTGGTAAGAGCAAGCTCGCCGTTACCGCTGGTCTGTTTCATTGTCTTGATAGTGTTTTTACGAAGCTCTATTTCATCCTTGTACTTTTCGCTGTCAACGCTTTCAAGCACGCCGATCTGAGCATTCAAAATGTCCTCAGCCCTGTCGTAGAAGTCAACGAGCTGGATGCCCGAATCGTCTGCGTGGTTAAGGTTTGTGGTATAAGTGAGGGGCTGACGTACAACGCCAAAGAGGGCAAAGATGATGGGAAGCTGAATGAGCAAGGGCAAACAGCCCGCAAATGCGCTGTAACCTTCCTGTTTGTAAAGCTCCTGAATCTCCGCATTCATTTTCTGCTGGGTAGCCTGATCGTTTCTGCCCTTGTACTTATTTCTTATCGCCATTTCCTTGGGACGGATCTTACCCATAAGAACAGAAGACTTCTGTTGCTTTATGCCAAGGGGGAACAGGATAATCTGCATTATAAGAGCAAAGAAGAAAAGTGCCAGAATGTAATTGTTAAAGGAAATCTGGCAACACACTTTCATTATCCAACCGATAATTGTGTATAAAATACTCATTTCAATACCTTTCTGTTCTGCTGACTGAGCTTTTTTGAAAACTGCGTTTTTTCCGCAGAATTTTTTCTTCAGGACTTTCGGGGCTTTGGGAAGTCAAAAAATAAACTTCTCGGTTCGGCATCGACTCGGCAAGGTTTAACACTGGTTCAACACTAAGGTTTGAAAAACCGCACCGCTAACCTTAATTTCGCCGTTTACCGCATTTTCGCCGTTTAATCGTTACCTTACCCTGCTAATCTTCCTGCAAAACCGTAAAAATTCACGTTTTTAACACGCATAAAAACGAAAAAACCGCTTTTTCATTTTTCCTGTTAATTACGGAAAAGAACGGATTTACAGCAAAACCGCACCAAAAAAATTAACCCTTTCGCACCTTTTTGGGCGGAACAGGGTCGTATCCGCTTTTGCAAAAGGGATTACAGCGAAGTACACGGTACGCCGCAAGAAAAAAGCCTTTCACCGCGCCGTGTACCTCAAACGCTTCGATGGCGTACTGAGAACAGGTCGGATGAAAACGGCAATGACGGCGCGTGTATGCCGAAATATGCTTTTGATAAAGCCTTATAAGAAAAACAAAAACCTTTTTCATTTATTATTTTCGCCAAAAACAACGGCATTTCAATCAGTCATGAGGGACGCCCTTTTCAATATGTCGTGCAATTGATCGCAAAGTACGGTAGACGAGTATCTCTCACACGAGCCCCTGGCGACAATGACAATAAGATACCCTTTTTTTACAAAAGGATAAAGAGTGCGGTATGCCTCCCTTATCCTGCGACGGATAAGGTTACGCTTAACCGCATTTCCTCTGCTTTTTGAAACAGTAAATCCGACAAGGGTTTCGCTTTTGTTGTAATTCTTCAAAACGTAAACCGCCAAAGCCTTAGACACAAAGCTTTTTCCCTTGCCGTAAACCTTTGAAAAAAGGTGATTTTCCTTAATAACCGCGATTTTCTTTGACTCTTCCATAAAGACCTAAAAGAAAACTTAAGCCCTTGAACGGCAATTAATAGCTAAGTCTTACTCTGCCTCTTGCACGTCTTCTCTTCAAAACCTTTCTGCCGTTAGCAGTGGACATTCTCTTTCTGAAACCGTGCTCCATCTTTCTATGGCGCTTTTTGGGTTGATATGTTCTAAGCATTTTAGTATACCTCCTTAATTTCGGGTACTGTAATCGTTATTTAAAATCCGCTGCGAAGAAGCTCTCCCGCAACGCTTACCGTACTTTACCGCCTAATAGACAGCTCCGTTTATTATACACACAAAGGACTTATTTTGTCAAGGATAATTTTTAAAATCGGCAAAAAAAGCTCTTATTTTTTAGGTTTTTGACTGTTTTTGACCACGGAGCAAAAAACTTTTTTTCAAGCCTTTTTCCATTTTTTGTGTTCTCCTCATTTTAACACCACTAAATAAAGGATTTTTCTGTTTTTGCGCTCGTTCTTTTAAGAAAACAAAATTTTTTTCGTTTACAGAGAATTTCTTCGCTTTTTTCAAAGGGTTACGGCTTTTTTATTTGTCTTTAAACTTTTTTTCTTTTCCTAACCCGGTTTTTCTGCCTGAAAATCGTTTTTTTCTGTTTTGTTGTTTTTCGGTTTTGTCATCTACTTTTTATGTTTTTTATAATTATAATAATTCTATATATTTATTATAGATATATTTTTTAGAAAACCCTTTACTTTTTTTAAGTGCCGTGTTATAATTATTTTATAGTGTATTAGTATGCGGGTTTCTGCGCTTTCTTATTTTGCTATGTGTTTTTTGTTAAACCGTAAACCGTAAAAAGTCAGTCCGCAAAGCATCGTATGAGGAAAAAGAAGTATGAACGAAATTAAACAGGCTATTTTTCAAAGTGTACTTGATTCCATGAGCGAGGAGTACTCCGAAGTTTCCATGACTTCCTGGCTCAACCCCTTGAAGATTGACAGCATTGAGGGTAATAAAGTTACACTTATCGCAGAAAATAACTTTAAAAAGAACATTGTTGTAAATAAATACTTTGATGCCCTTACCGTAAGATTTGAAGCGGAGCTTGATTTGGACAGCCCCGTGGAGCTTGTCATTCTTTCCGAGGAAGAGATTCAGAAAGAAGCGGAAAGAAAGGCTAAGGAAGAAGAGGAACGCAGACAAAAAGAAAAAGAAGAGTCTGAGTTTACTTTTATCAGCCCTTCCTACAATTTTGAAACCTTCGTAGTGGGAAACTCCAATAAAGTGGCTTATGAAGCAAGTCTTATGGCTACCCACAATCCCGCGGTTCTTTACAACCCCTTGTTTATTTACGGGCCTTCCGGTCTGGGTAAGACCCATCTGCTTTTCTCAATCTACAACGAGGTTAAAAATTTTCATAAGGATTTTAAGGTTATCTACGTTACCTGTGAAGAGTTTACAAATCTCATGGTTGACTCTCTTACAAAGAAGATGACCCTTGAGTTCAGAGAAAAGTTCAGAAACATTGATTTTCTGCTGGTTGATGACATTCAGTTTTTAGCAAGAAAAAATGCGGTTCAGGAGGAGCTTTTCCACACCTTTGAGACCCTTTACAACAAGGGGAAGCAAATTGTGTTTGCTTCAGACCGTCCGCCTTCCGAAATAAACGACATTGACAAGCGTTTGACCTTCCGCTTTTCCAGCGGTCTGGTTGTAGACATTCAGCCCCCGGACACTGAGCTCAGAGTTGCTATTTTTAAGACAAAGGCAAAATCCTTAGGGATAACTCTTCCCAACAACGTGCTTCTGTTTTTGGCTGAAAACATTAAAACCAACATAAGACAGATCGAGGGCGCTCTTAAAACCCTTAAAGCTTACAGCTTCATCGGCGGTGAGGAAATCAGCCTTCCCATGGCTAAGCGGGTTTTGAGCGAGTACCTCAAAAAAATCGAAGCGGACAGCGTAAATGCCGATAAGATAATTACCTACGTTGCCAAAAGATACAACATCAAAAAAGAAGACATTGCAGGCAATAAGAGAAACGCCGAAATCAAGGACGCAAGACACATTGCGGTTTACCTTATGCGTGAGCTTCTCGGCCTTACTTACAAAGAAATCGGCACCAACATAAACAAGCATTACTCAACCATCATGTCTTCTTATGACAAGATAAACGAGCGTGTTAAAAAGGATCCGTCCTTTAAAAAAGAGATTGACGACATTAAAAATGAGCTGAATTCTTAAAACTTTTGGGTTTTTACTTGTTTTCCACAGAGTTTTCCACATTCTAAACGGCTCAAAAACAAGATTTTAAGCGGATTTTTCCACTTTTAGTGTTTTTCCGCCGTTTATAATATTAATACTACTAAACCTTTTTACTAAAAGAGACTGATTTGATTTGCGAAAGCGAGGAGTTACGTTATGGCTATAAAGTTCACGGCAGAAAGAAAAAAGCTTTTGTCTCTCATCATGCCTGCTCTTTCCGCCTCCTCTAATAAAAGTACTTTGCCGGCACTTGAAGGTTTGCTTTTTAACCTGAAAGGGGACGAGCTTTCCGTTTGCGGTTACGACCTTGAAAAAGGTATTAAAACCGCTGATACGGTAAGCGGAGAATCAGACGGTGCGGTTATTTTAAATGCTAATAAAATTGCTTCCATTATCAGAAACTTTCCCGATTGCGACATCACCTTTGAAGCTGATGAAAAAAACATGGTAAGGATTCAGGGAGCGAGGAGCGATTTTTCCATTCACGGGCTTTCCTCGGATGCGTTTCCGAATCTGCCCGAGCTCAGCGGTGATAAGAGCTTTTCAATAAGCCAAAAGATTTTTAAAGACATTATCTCCACTACTTACTTTGCCGTGGCGCAGACCGATGCCCGCCCCATTCTTACGGGTGAGCTTTTTAAGATAAATAAAGATAAGCTTACAGTTGTAGCTCTGGATAATTACCGCATGGCGCTCCGTGAGGAGAGTGCGGCGGTTTCAAGCGAAGAGGAAGAGCTTTCCTTTATCGTTCCCGGTAAAAACATTTATGAGTTTTCAAAGCTTCTCTCCGATGAAGAAAAGCCCGTAAAAGCAGAGCTTACAAAGAAGCACATCATTCTTTCCGTTGGAAACATTATTTTCTTCTCAAGACTTCTTGAGGGTGAATTCTTTGATTACAAAAAGGCGATTCCCTCTCAGAATAAAATCTTTGCAAGAATAGAAACCTACTCTTTCATCGAAAGCGTTGAACGTGCTTCCCTTTTGCTTGACGACAAGCTGGTAACTCCTCTTAAATGCAATTTTGTCGGTAATACTCTTAATGTTTCCTGTTCTACACAGTACGGCAGAGTTGATGACAACATTTCAATCGAGAAGGACGGAGACGACATTGAAATCGGTTTTAACAACCGTTATCTTCTTGACGCTTTAAAAGCGTGCAGAGATGAGCTTATCACGGTTTCGCTTTCTTCTCCACTTATGTCTATGGTTATAAAGCCCGCTGTCAAGAAGGAAGGGAGCGATTACCTTTACCTCGTGCTTCCCATGCGCTTGAAAGACTGAGTTTTCTAAATTTCCAAATTTGTAAAAAGGCTTGATACTATGAAAATCGAAAAGCTAAGGCTTATTGATTTCAGAAACTACGAAAATTCAATAATCGAATTCAAAGACGGTTTTAATGTGATTTACGGCGAAAATGCTGCCGGCAAAACAAACATTCTTGAAGCGATTTTTTACTTCGCTTCGGGAAAGAGTTTTCGAGGCTGTAAAGACCGTGAGCTCATCCGTTTTGAAAAGGAGTCGGCTTCCGTTGACATGAGGTTTTCAAGGGGTAACGAAAACGGCACGGACTCGGAAACAAAAACGGAAGAAATAAAAAAACATCTTGATTCCGTTCACATGGGGCTTAAGCTCTACAAGGGTAAAAAAAAGGTTTTTGAACGGGATAATAACGTAATAAGCCGGCTTTCGGAATACCTTGGGGCTTTCCGTGCGGTAATTTTTACTCCCGACCATTTGAGCCTGATAAAAGGACACCCCGAAAACAGAAGAAGATTTATTGATTTGGCAATAAGTCAGTCTTATCCGAGATACGTCGCTTACCTAAACGAATACAACCGTCTCCTGATGCAAAAAAACGCCCTTTTACGAAAAGATTTTGACAACTCTAATAAAAGGGCTATGCTTGAAGTTTATAACGAGAGAATGGCTGTTTCCGCGGGTGCCATAAGCTTTAACAGAAAAAGGTTTGTTTCCTTGCTTGAAAAAGAGGCAAAAAAAATACATTTCGACATAAGCGGCTGCAAGGAAGAGCTTTCCATAGAGTACCTTACGCAAAGCGGAACAGACTGCGAGAGTGCTGAAGAGACAAAGGAAAGACTTAAAGAGTTTTACCTTTCAAAAACGGATTTGGAAATTCAGAGAGGGATGACTCTGTTTGGAGTTCATAAAGACGACTTGAATTTCTACATCAACGGCAGAAATGCCAAGCTTTATGCGTCTCAGGGTCAACAGCGTTCAGCGGTTCTCTCACTTAAAATAGCGGAGGGACAGATTTCAAAAAACGTTACGGGAGAGTACCCGGTTTTTCTCCTTGATGACATTCTGAGTGAGCTTGATGACGGAAGAAAAGAGGCAATCCTTGAAAAAACCTACGGCAAGCAGGTGATTATTACCGGCTGTGAGCAGGAGTACTTTGAAGGATTGGAGATCAATAACAAGATTTTTGTAGAGAAAGGCGCGTGTAAAAGTTGCATTTAGGTAAAAACGAAACCGTGCCAAACCGTGAGATAATAGGCATTTTTGACATTGAAAAAGCCACAGAGTCCTCCGCAACAAAGGATTTTTTAAAGCGAATGCAATCGGAAATGAAGCAGATAAATCTTTCAAGCGATCTGCCGAGGGCGTTTGTTCTGAGTGACGGTGAGTACACGGACAGGGTTTACTTCACTTCTCTTTCCGCTTCGGCGCTGAAGGGAAGAGAAAAGGTTTTTTAGAAGAATCTAAAAAATTTAAGTAATTCGGTAAGTTAAAAATTTAAAATAAAAATTTTCAGAAGTTTATTACGGTTTTTAAGTAACAAAACAGATTTAAACAGCGGTAGTTTTTGTTTTTGATTAAAAAATCAAAGTCATCCGCTGAGAGAGGTAGCAGAATGAGCGAACAGTATAATGAGAATCAAATTCAGGTTTTAGAAGGCCTGGAAGCAGTAAGAAAACGTCCCGGTATGTACATTGGTTCAACTTCCATACGCGGACTTCACCACCTCATTTATGAGATCGTGGACAACTCCATTGACGAAGCCCTCGCCGGGTACTGTAAAAATATAAAAGTAACCCTCTGTAAAGACGGCAGTGCACTCATCAGCGATGACGGCAGAGGCGTTCCTGCGGGAATCCATCAAAAAATGGGGATTCCTACCCTTGAAGTGGTTTTCACCGTTCTTCACGCAGGCGGTAAGTTCGGCGGCGGCGGTTATGCCATTTCCGGCGGTCTTCACGGCGTTGGTGCTTCCGTTGTAAACGCTCTTTCAAAAAGAGTGGAGGTTTGCGACAAATTTGGCGGTTTTGAATACACCGAGGCGTTTGAATACGGAAAAGTTGTTGAACCCTTTAAAAAGGTGGGTCCCACCGACGGGCACGGACTTACTGTAAGATTCTACCCTGACGAAACCATTTTTGAAGAAACTTTCTTTGATTTTGAAGTGGTTTCCAACCGTTTGAGAGAGCAGGCTTTTCTTAACGGCGGTCTTAAAATCGTTTTGAAAGACGAAAGAGGCGAAGAAGAAAAGGAAGCTGTTTTCTGCTACGAAGGCGGTATAAAGAGCTTTGTTGAGTACCTTAACGCTAAAAAGCATTGCGAAATGCTCCACGAACAGGTTATTTATTTAAACGGTGTAAAAGATACTTCCACAGCAGAGGTAGCTCTCCAGTACAACGAAACTTATAACGAAACGATAATGACCTTTGCCAATAACATAAACACCATTGAAGGCGGTACCCATGAAACGGGCTTTAAATCCGCTTTGACCAAGGTGCTTAACGATTACGGCAAAAAGTACAGTATTCTGAAAAACGAAGAAAAGCTTACGGGCGACGACGTGCGTGAGGGCATTACGGCAATCGTCAGCGTAAAGCTTGAAAATGCGCAGTTTGAAGGTCAGACAAAGTCAAAGCTCGGCAACAGCGAAATGCGTACCTTTGTCGAAAACCTTGTAAATACAAAGCTTTCGGAGTTTTTGGAAGAAAACCCTAATGTAGCAAAAATCATCATTGAAAAGGCTATTTCCGCCGCAAGGGCAAGAGAAGCGGCGAGAAAAGCGAGAGACCTTACAAGAAGAAAGGGTTTGCTGGAGGGAGCTTCCCTTCCCGGAAAGCTTGCCGACTGTAATGAGAGACGCGCAGAGTTTACAGAGCTCTACTTGGTAGAGGGTGACTCCGCAGGCGGCTCCGCAAAGGAAGGCAGAGAGAGTAAGTTCCAGGCAATTCTTCCTCTGAGAGGTAAGATTCTCAACGTTGAGAAGGCACGACTTGATAAGATTTATGCTTCTACCCAGATAGTTCCCATTATTCTTGCTTTGGGTACGGGAATCGGGGATGAGTTTGACATTACAAAGCTCAGATACGGTAAAATCATCATCATGGCCGATGCGGACGTTGACGGTGCACACATTAAAACCTTGCTTCTTACCTTCTTCTTCCGTCACATGAGACCTCTCATAGAACACGGCCACATTTATGCGGCGCAGCCTCCTCTTTACAAGATTGAAAAGGGTAAAAACAAGTACTACGCTTTTGACGATGAAGAAAAAGACCGTATCATCGAAGAGCTTGGGGGCAACTTGAAGGCATCGAGATACAAAGGTCTCGGTGAGATGAATCCCGAACAGCTTTGGGAAACTACCATGGACCCGGAAACCAGAATTCTTAAAAAGATTACCATTGAAGACGCTGTTGAAGCGGATGAGATCTTCTCAATTCTCATGGGTGACAAGGTTGAACCCAGACGTGAGTTTATCGAATCAAATGCCAAGTATGTTACTAACTTGGACATCTAAGCGTAAATGTTGAAAAAATTGAGGAGAAATTAAAAGAGTTCGGTCGTTTTTATGTGGAAAACGGAAATTTCCTGTTGAAAACCTTGTAGGAGTAATGAGGAAAACTACGGTTTTGCAAAAAACGAAAACTTAAAAATTGCCTTTGTTTTAAAGGCTATGCGGCAGGGGCGAACAGATGAGGAAAAAGAGGAAATCTCAAAAGAGGTAAATTACGGATTCCGATTCGATTACCGTGTGGATTTCTTACAAAGTTCTTAAAAATCACGGCTTGCCGTAAAAAAGAGTTTTTAAGTGAACTCCATTGAAAGTTTTAAAGAATTAAACCGGAATCGGGCAATTAAGGAGTAGAAGAGCAAATGGAACACGAATTCAATGAATACCAAGCTCATGAAAATCAGAAGATTTTAAATGTAGACATAAAAAAAGAAGTTAAAGAAGCGTACATAGATTACTCAATGTCCGTTATCGTCGGACGTGCGCTTCCCGACGTGCGTGACGGTCTTAAACCCGTTCACCGCCGTATCCTCTACGCAATGTACGAGGATAAGCTGACTTATGACAGAGACTTCAGAAAGAGCGCTACCACCGTAGGTAACGTGCTCGGTAGATACCATCCTCACGGCGACCAGGCGGTTTACGATTCCATGGTAAGACTTGCTCAGTGGTTCTCCATGAGGTACCCTCTCATTGAAGGTCAGGGTAACTTCGGTACCATCGACGGCGATAAGGCGGCGGCTTACCGTTACACAGAGTCGAGAATGGCACGCATGGCAAACCTTATGCTCAAGGACATCGAAAAGAATGTGGTGGATTTTACACCCAACTTCGATAACCAGCTTAAAGAGCCTGTTTGTTTGCCCAGCCGTTTTCCGAATCTTTTAGTTAACGGTTCAATAGGTATCGCCGTAGGTATGGCGACAAACATTCCTCCCCACAACCTGGGTGAGGTCATTGATGGATTGGATTACCTCATTGACAACCCTGAGTGTGAAGTTCCGGATCTTATAAAGTTTATCAAAGGGCCCGATTTCCCGACCGCAGGCACGATTTACGGCACAGCGGGGATTTATGAGGCTTACATGACCGGTAAGGGCCGTGTAAAGGTCAGAGCAAACGCTCATTTTGAAGAGGACAAGAGGGGCAGAACAAGCATTATTATTACGGATCTGCCTTATCAGGTCAACCGTTCCGTACTTCTTGAAAGCATGGCTGATCTGGTTAAAACAAAGAGGATTGAGGGCATTTCCGACATCCGTAACGAGTCGGACAAAAAGAAGGGCATGCGAATCGTTGTTGACCTCAAGAAGGACGCAAACCCTCAGCTCGTTCTCAATTACCTTTACAAATTTACTCAGCTTGAAGACACGATGCCTATTAACATGCTCGCTCTTGTTGGCGGCGAGCCTAAGGTTTTGAACCTTAAAGAGATTCTTTCCCACTACCTCAGACACCAAGAGGACGTAATTGTAAGGCGCACAAGGTTTGAGCTTGCGAAGGCTGAACGTCAAGCCCACATTTACGAGGGTTACAAGAAGGCAATTGACCTTATTGAAGAAGTTATCAAGACCATCAGAGCTTCTGCAAGTGTCAGCGACGCTAAACAAAATCTGATGGCACAGTTCGGGTTCTCCGACGTTCAGGCACAGGCTATAGTGGAAATGCCCTTGGGACGTCTTTCCGGAATGGAGAGAACCAAGATCGAAGAAACTTTGAACGGTCTTTATGCGGAAATCGCTGATTACAAGGACATTCTCGCCAATGAGTACAGAGTTACTCAGATAATCAGAGAAGACCTTGAAGAAATCCGTGCTAAGTTCGGAGATGAGAGAAAAACTAAAATCGAGTTTGTTGAAAACGAGATTCTTATGGAAGACCTCATTGACAGGGTTCGTTGCGTGGTTACGGCAACTCACGAGGGTTACATTAAGCGTTTGCCCGCCGAAACCTACCAGTCACAGAGAAGAGGCGGTAAGGGTCTTACGGCAATGTCAACCAAGGATGACGACTTCGTTGAGGACGTGTTCATAGCAAACAGCCACGATTACTTGCTCATGTTCTCCAACAAGGGACGCGTTTACATCAAGAAGTGCTACGAGCTTCCCGAAAGCAGCAGAACCTCCAAGGGAATGAATCTTGTTAACCTTCTTGCTCTCGGCGAGGGCGAAAAGGTGACGGCAATCATCCCCGTTACGGAGTTTACTGAGGACATTTACCTCTTGCTTATTACCAAGTTCGGCGTGGTTAAGCGCATCAATCTGATGGAGTACAAGACCAAACGTGTTGCGGGCTTGTTTGCAATAAATCTTGACGAGGGCGACGAGCTTCTCTTTGTTAAGAAGACAAACGGCGAAAGTCAGGTTCTTGTGGCTACTCTCCAGGGTCAGGGTCAGAGGTTCAAGGAAGAAGATGTCCGTTGCATGGGCAGACAGGCAAGGGGCGTTAAGTGTATGACCCTTGAAGAAGGAGATTACATTGTAGGTGCGGCGGTCATCGACGAAGACCGTGTTGCCAACGGTGCAAAACTCCTTTCCATCACCGAAAACGGATTCGGTAAACGCACAGAGCTTGATGAGTTTAAGGTTCAGCACAGAGGCGGTAAGGGCCTTATGTGCCACAAGCTCAGCGAAAAGACGGGTTCCTTGGCGGGAATCGCCATCGTTGACCCCGATGATGACATTATGCTTATTACCGATAGCGGTATCATTATCCGTATCGGCATCGACGAGATCCCCGTTTACAGCAGAGCTGCGGGCGGCGTTATCGTGATGAGAACGGGCGAAGAGGCTCGTATCGTAGGCTTTACCCGTGTTAAGAAGGAAGACGAAGAGGATTCCGATGCGGACGAGGACGAACAGACCGGCGAAACCGACAGCGAAGCTGTTGGCGGAACGGAAGAATAAATTTTTGAGGGTTAGTTGTTATGGCAATAAAAACTTTTGTCTTTGAAAACCAAAACGATAAGGAAAAACATCATTCCCAGCTTCTTGCGGCGCTCCGTGAGTACACGGGCGTTGACAGCGCACAGATTCTTTACACTTCCAAGGGGAAGCCTTACATTAAGGGACTCCCCGAAGAAAAGTTTATGAGCATTACCACGGCTGACGAGGTAATGGTTTGCGTTTTCTCCGACAAGCCCGTTGGAATCGACGGAGAGAGAATCAACCGCTTAGTTGATGAAGGCAAGGAAAAGAAAACAGACTACACCGCTCTTGCCGAAAGATTTTTCTCCGAGGAAGAGGCGGAGTACGTACGTGACGGCGACGGAGACCCTGAGCGTTTTGTAAAGGTTTGGGTACGCAAAGAAGCTTACGTTAAGTACACGGGCAAGGGAATGAGCGATTTTTCAAACTTTTCCGTTTCTGACGGCTTGAAGTTCTTGAACAAGGTGGGCGGCGTGCCCATAAAGAAGCTCAATGTTTGTTTCCCCGGCTCAAACGAGTACCTGTTTGTGATGGCAGGCGAGGGCGAAGAAGTCAGCAGTAAGGAAAAATAATTAAAGAATTGTAAAACAAGAAGGGCTGTGTTGAGTTTTTTAAACTCGACACAGCCCTTAATTTTTTAATTTAAGAGTTTTAATTCTTTACAAACGTTTTAGGTAAAGCTTTTGAGAAATCATTGCCTTGCAAGCATTTCTTCAAGAATCTGAAGTGCTCTGACGGATGCTTTTTTCCGCACCTCCGCACGGTTGCCTTTAAACACAAATCGGCGCAGAATCAAATCCTCTTGTGTAGCGCATGCCACGAAAACCGTTCCCACCGGGTTTTTCTCCGTTCCGCCATCGGGGCCTGCAAAGCCCGTTACTGAGAGGGAAACGTCTGCTCCAAACAGAATCAGCGCTCCCTTTGCCATTTCCGAAGCGCTTCTTGCGGAAACAGCGCCAAGCTTTGTCAGAGTTTCGTTCCCCACGCCAAGTAATTGGTTCTTCACCTCGTCGGAGTAAGAGCAAATTCCCCCGCCGTAGACCTCAGAACAGCCCGGAACCGCAGTCAGTAATGCAGAAATCATTCCGCCGGTGCAGGATTCCGCAAGGGTGAGCTTCATTTTCTTTTCTTTTAAAACGAAAATTATCTTTTCGGGTGTGACCATGGCTTTACCTCCGTGAAGGGTTCACTCTCTTAAAAAGTCGATTAACGCAAACAAAGACTAACCGATTTTTATGACCGTTTTGGTTTCAAAAGCCCTGTCAACCAAGTCGTCAACGGGAATCTTTGCCTCTTCCTCAAGGATTTTGTCCAGTTCGGGTCTTATGTTGGGATGCTTGGGGACAAACACCGTACAGCAATCCTCGTAGGGAAGAATTGAGATGTCGAAGGTTCCGATTTTCCTTGACTGAACAACGATGTCGTCCTTGTCCATGGTGATGCAAGGTCTGAAAAAGGGCATTTTCGCCGCCGCATTGGTAACGGCAATTGACTGAAGGGTTTGGCTTGCTACCTGTCCGAGACTTTCTCCGGTAATGAGGACTTCTGCCCCTACAGAACGTGCGGTGCGCTCGGCAAGACGTACCATGAAACGTCTTAAAAGGAGGGTGAACATTCGCTCATCGCACTTTTCCATCAGCACTTCCTGAATTTCCGTCACGGAAACCGTGTGCAAATAAATGCGGCCGCAAAGCTCTGATAGCTTGGTTGCAAGGTCAACAACCTTTTGTTTTGCCGCTTCACCCGTGTAGGGAGGGCTTTCAAAGTAGACTGCGTCAATTGCAAGTCCTCTCTTTGCCGCAAGATAACCCGCAACAGGGCTGTCGATTCCTCCCGAAAGGAGAAGTAATCCGTGACCCGCAGAGCCGGCGGGCATTCCGCAAGCACCTTTTTCTCCGCCGCCGTGGACACAGGCGTACTTATCACGGATTTCTATGTAGACGGAAACCTCAGGGTCATTTACGTCCACTTTAAGGTAGGGTTTTGCTTCGAGAATGATGTCTCCGACCTCTGCACAAATCTGCGGAGAGTTCAGAGGGAAGCGTTTGTCGCTGCGTTTTCCCACGCATTTAAAGGTTTTTGCCCCGCCGATGAGGGTGTCCATGTGCTCGCTCACGGTTCGGCAGACTGCCTCCATGGATTTTTCGCACTCAAAGCCCAGACAGACGGAGGCGATGCCGAAGACGGTTTTCATTTTCTCAAAGGCGGTGTCCATGTCTGCGTTTTCGTCGCCTCTGATGCACAGAGTTGACTGGGCGTAATCCAGACTGAACTCACCGTCCACCGTCTTTAAGAGGTAACGGACACGTTTTATGATAAGGTTGTCAAAGTAGGAACGGTTAAGGCCCTTCATGACCACCTCGCCGTATTTTAAAAGGATGATTTTGCTGTTCATAATGTCAGCTCCTTAGCCGTTAAGGCTTTAAAAGTTTACTTTTTTATTTTTCTCTCGCAGAAGCTCAAAAGCTCATTGCAGAGAGATTCCGCCTCTTCAAGGCTGTTTGTATAAGAAATCCCGATTCTCAGTGCGCCGTCCATCAGTTCTTTTGTCAGACCGAAGGCTTTGAGAACACGGTTTTCCGCTTTCTTTGAGGAGCA
>JAFXKQ010000101.1 GCA_017531625.1 Clostridia bacterium
GACAAACCTTGTCATCAACTTGGCAGATTGCTGAGAAAGAGTGCAGAAAAGACGAACCGAGGCGAGAACTGTACCAAGTTACTGTGAGCCGAGGTTCGTTTTGAACGAAAAAATAAGGTAAATGGCAGAAAAATCGGGGCATTGCCCCGATTTTTCAACTTTAATGCAACAAGTTTGTTTTTGTTTTTCGTGCTCTGCGCCTTTGTCAGCGGTCTGGGGCTGTAAAACCAAAGTTTTACAGCCCGTTCTTTGTTAAACTGTCAGAAAATTAAAGGTTGTAGTACTTCTCAAACTCAACCGGATGAGGAACCTTTGCGATTTCACTGCATTCAAGGCGCTTGGTCTTGATAAAGTTTTTGATCAGCTCCTCGGGGAACACTCCGCCTTCGGTAAGGTAATCGTGATCCGCTTCCAAAGCATCAAGGGCGGACTCCAAAGTGGTGGGCAGACCTTTAAGCTTCTTTTTCTCCTCTTCGGGAAGGTTGTAAAGGTTGAAATCGTAGGGGCCCCAACCGTTTTCGTGGGGATCTACCTTGTTCTTCACGCCGTCAAGTCCCGCCATAAGAAGAGCCGCATAACAGAAATAAGGATTACAGGTGGCATCGGGGTTTCTTATCTCAAAACGGCGTTCAGCAGGCTGTTTTGCATAAGCCGGGATACGAATAACCGCACTGCGGTTTGAAGTGGCATAACCCACGGTAACGGGAGCTTCAAAACCGGGAACAAGACGCTTAAACGAGTTTGTGCTGGGGTTTGTAATCGCACAGAGGGACGCAATGTGCTTCAACAAGCCACCAATGAAATAATGGGCGGTCTGAGAGAGGTGAGAGTAACCGTTATCGTCGGAGAACACAGGCTGACCGTCCTTCATGAGAAGCATGTGAACGTGCATTCCGCTTCCCGCCTCGCCCATGATGGGCTTGGGCATAAGCGTTGCGCTCTTGCCGTACTTGGCCGCCGTGTTCTTGATAATGTACTTTATTGTCATGGTGGCGTCTGCCATCTTGGACATTTCGCCAAGCATGGGTTCTATCTCAAACTGACCGGAAGCGGCAACCTCGGGGTGATGGTACTTAACCGCAATCCCCGCTTCCTCCATGAGAAGACACATTTCGCTTCTGCACTCGTAGGAGGTGTCAAAGGGCTTAGCTATGTGATAAGCCTTCTGCTTAGGTACGATGTGGCCGAGTCCCTGAACGCCGCTGTTCCAGTAAGACTGCTCTGCGTCAACCGTAAGGCTCACTGAATTGGGCTGTACTTCCCAACCCACATTATCAAAAAGGTAAAATTCAAATTCGGGGAGAATGAGCATTTGATCAGCCACACCGCTGTTCCTCATGTACTTCTCTGCGGCGAGTACAATGTTACGGGGGTACTGAGCGAGGGGACGGTTTTCGGGACTGTCAATGATCATCGCATTACCGCTCATGCTGAGGGTGGGAACATCACAAAACGGGTCGATCATCGCCGTGTCGGGGTCGGGAATGAAAACCATGTCGCTCTTCTCAACCACAGCGTAGCCGTAATTTGAAGCATCAAAACCGATGCCTTTTACCATCGTTTCCTCGGAAAAGTACTTTGCGGGGATGGTAACGTGGCGGAACTGTCCGTTAATGTCCACCATCTTAAAGTCAACCATCTTGATTTCTTTTTCCTCGATAAGTTGCATTATCTGCTTGATTTTATTCTGCATAAGTGTGTGCCCCTTTCTTTTTGACAAATCTAAACCTTCCGATAATCCGTAAAATGCTTTGCGCTCAAAAACAGATTAACCCCCCGTCACCCTCTCAACCGAGGAAGTGCGAGGCAGTCCAACCGTAAAACGCAAGAACCTTTCTGCGGTTTCCAAAATTTACCTGTAATCATTATAACCGAGACTTTCTTCGCTGTCAAGGAACAAAACCTTTCCAAAACCTCTCTTTTCCTTGCTCCAAAAACCGCGTTCGCCGTCATTTCAAGCATAAATCCACAGGCGTTGTAATACAATTACTGTAAAACCGCTTTTGGAGGCTCTTATGAAAAAGTCTGTTTTTATCTGGCAGTTGGTGGGGTTTACTTTCACCTCGGTTTTCGGTACTCTGTTGCATTTCCTTTATGACCTGACGGGGGGCAGTTTGTTTGCAGCACCCTTTTCTGCGGTTAACGAATCCACTTGGGAACACATGAAGCTGGTTTTCTTTCCCATGCTGATTTTTGCGATTATAGAAAACCACTTTTTAGGGAAAGAGCGCAAGGACTTCTGATGCGTAAAGCTCTTAGGAATTCTC
>JAFXKQ010000102.1 GCA_017531625.1 Clostridia bacterium
GCCCGCAACGAAAACATTAACAGGAGAATCGTAAAGGTTTTGAGGAGTATCAACCTGCTGAATGAGACCGTCCTTCATAACAACGATTCTCGTAGCCATGGTCATAGCCTCTACCTGGTCGTGGGTAACGTATACGAAGGTTGTCTGGAGCTTCTGGTGGAGCTTTGTAAGCTCGGTTCTCATGGCAGCACGGAGCTTAGCGTCCAAGTTGGAGAGAGGTTCGTCGAGAAGGAATACCTTAGGTTCACGAACGATCGCACGACCGAGAGCAACTCTCTGCTTCTGACCGCCGGAGAGAGCCTTGGGGCGTCTGTCGAGGTAAGCTTCAATGTCGAGGATACGAGCAGCTTCTTCAACTCTTCTCTTGATTTCTTCTTTTCTAACCTTACGGAGTTTAAGGCCGAAAGCCATGTTTTCAAAAACTGTCATATGGGGATAAAGAGCGTAGTTCTGGAAAACCATCGCAATATCTCTATCCTTAGGAGCAACGTCATTAACGAGTCTGTCTCCGATGAAAAGCTCACCCTCGGTGATCTCTTCAAGACCTGCAATCATTCTGAGAGTTGTGGACTTACCGCAACCGGAAGGACCAACCAAAATGATAAACTCTTTGTCTTTGATTTCGAGGTTGAAATCGTGTACTGCGGTAACGCCGCCTTGATAACGCTTAGTAATGTGTTTAAGTAAAAGACCTGCCATTAATGTACCTCCTGAATGATTGAGCTTCTCTAATAAAGTTGCGCCTGAGCGCAAAAAGCCATCAATACTTTTACTTTCACTATCATATCAAATTATACAGCAAAAATAAAGTGGTTATTTATCCAAAAATTAAAAAGTAAGTTTATGCATTTTGTACAAAGCGTTCTAAGCTCCTTTTCGGACTTTCACGGAGCATTTTTAGCTCTTCATCGGTCAAAACCCTAAAATCGCCCCTTTCAAGGGCTCTATCGAGGTTAATTCCGCCAAAATTTACCCTTTCAAGGGTGCTTACTTTATTTCCTAAAGCCTCGAACATCTGTTTGATTTGGTGGTATTTGCCTTCAGTGATTGTAATGTATGCCTCTCGCTCGCCGGTGGTTTCCAACAGTGCAGGGGCGGTGACGTAATTGCCGATGTCCACTCCTTCAAAAAAACGGTTTTTTGTTTCGTCGCTTATCGGTTCTTTGGTGGTTAGGTAGTAAGTTTTTTCAACGTGTTTCTTTGGTGCTAACAGCTCGTGAGCCAAAGCACCGTCGTCGGTTAGGATAATCAGTCCTGTTGTGTTCTTGTCAAGCCGTCCGATGCTGAAAGGTCACGTCGTTTGTACTCTTCGGGCAATAACTCGGTTACGATGGGACTCTTGGGATCGTCAGTCGAACAAACAAAACCCACAGGCTTGTTCATCATCAGATAAGTATGCTTTGTATAATGTACTTCTTTTCCGTCAAGACAAAGCTTGTTAGCCGCCCCCACTCGGAGAGAACAGTCGCGAACGGGTACTCCGTCCACGGTGATTCTCCTTGCTAAGGCGGCTTTTTTTGCGTCTTTTCGGCTCATAAGACCGAGTGAGGAAAGAATTTTGTCAATTCGCTCGTTGAAATTTTCCATTTTACTTCCTTTCAGCTGTTAAGAGCCGTGATGAAGTCGTATGCGTAAACCAGCTCCGGGTAGTAAAGAAAGGCTGCGGCGAGAAGCAGTACAAAAATTGAAAGAGCTGTAAGCAATGCTACGGTAAATTCAAGAAAACGTCCCTTCGTTGATTTCACCCCCGCAAGATTTTAGAAAAGTTTCTGCGTCTTTTACGGCAAAACTTTGATGAGTTTATTATGGGGTGAAAACTTTATGTTTATTCTCTGTTGCTGTTATCTTCCGATTGATTGTTGTCTATGGATTCGCCGTTCCCTTTCGTTACGCTGTCTTTGGTTTCTTCAGGACGTGTAAAACCGTGGATGAATCCTTCACCTTCAAGAGAGCAAATGTCTCCTCCGACGATTTTGTTTTTGTAGACCAGAAGGTTCGCATAAACTGTTCTTTTGCTGTTGTCGTAGTCCACTAATTCGTAGGTGTAGCGGGTAAGCTTTTTACCCGAGTATTTTTTGAGATTCAGACCTTGTGCTCTTTGCAGTTCGTTATAACTCTCGTAAACGCTGTCAAAGCTTTCGGGCACAACCACTTCTACTATTTCACTCGGTTCAGTGTTTACCTTGTAGCCGAAACCGTTTAAAAAGCTGACACGGTCATCATTTGTTTTGATTCCGCCGTAATCCGTTGCTACCGCCGCCACGTTATCGTAGTTTTCTGTAACAGGAAAAATTGCCGTGAGGCTGAACAGTACCGCAACAGAGCAAAGCAGTACGGCGTAAAATTTAATCTTCGACGCCTTAATGGTGTAAAAATGCATAAATCCTGCCCCCAAATTTTACTATGTTCAAGTGTATTCGGGAACAGTTTAATTTATTACAACTTTTACTAAGTAGCGTTCGTGAGCGTTTTTTAGTCGTCCATGTAAGCTAAAAGTTCATCGTAGTATTCCAGTAAGAGATTCTCGATGCTTTCTTTTTCTTCGGAAAGCTCTTGGAGTTTTATGTAGTCCGTAGCACAAGACTCCTCCTCGGCTTCTATCTCTTTTATGCGTTCTTCAATCCGGGCAGTTTCCGATTCCAAAAACGCTTTTCGCTTTTCCTCTTTGCGGCGGTTGCTTTTTTCTTTTTTTGCGTTAAGGTAATCGTCAGAGCCCTTGCCCTTGGATTTTTCTGTCGCATCGGATAAAGCGCTTTGAGGACGTTTTTTAAGGTAGTCTGCGTAGTTACCTTTAAAATAGTAGTAACCGTCGCTGTATGTAGGTTCAATGTCTAAAAGTGAGCTTGCAAGTGAACTAATAAAGTAACGGTCATGGGAAACGCAAAGAAGTGTGCCTTCGTAAGCTTTTAGGGCGTCTTCGAGGGTCTCCTTGTAGGCGATGTCGAGGTAATTCGTGGGCTCGTCAAGAACCAGCAAACTGACTCCCGAAAGCACAAGCTTTGCAATGGATAAGCGTGCCTTTTCGCCGCCACTCAGATTGGAAACGGGTTTAAAAACGTCATCACCGTAAAAACCGTAGCTCGCCAAAGCGTTTCTTAACTCTGTTTGGTTCAGAGTTGGGTAGGCGTTCCAAAGTTCGTCAATTACCGTAAGACTGTTATCAAGTAGTAGCTGTTCCTGATCGTAGTAGCCAAGAGTTTGGCCGTAACCAAGCTCAATAACCCCTTCATCCGCAGAGAGCCTTTCCGTAATCAGCTTAAGCAGGGTTGATTTTCCCGTGCCGTTGCCTCCGATTATAAAGAGACGTTCACTCTTTTTTAACTCAAAGGAAAGCTTTTCAAACAGAACTTGCTTGCCAAAGCGTTTAGAAACCCCTCTCACAGAAAGTACGTCCGTTCCGCCCCGCATCTTACTGTGAATCTCAAACTTGACCGTTTTCGGAGCAGCCTTGGGTTTTTCAATTTTTACCATGCGGTCTATGGCCTTTAAACGGCTTTCGGCAGCAATAATGTTGCGTTCTCTGTTCCATTCCCTTTGTTTTGCGATGAAAGCTTCGAGGCGTTTAATTTCTTTTTGTTGAAGCTCGTAATGCTTTTCCTGAGTTTCAAGAAGTTTCTTTTTCTTTTCTTTGAATTCCGTGTAGCCGCCACTGTATTTTTGGCAGAAAGTGTTTTCAATTTCCAAGGTGTCTGTGGTGGTTCTGTCCAGGAAAAATCTGTCGTGGGAAATGATAAGAAACGTGGAAGAAGAGTTTTTTATGTAATCCTCAAGCCATTCCGTTGCGTTGATGTCGAGATGGTTGGTGGGTTCGTCAAGAAGAATTATGTCGGGAGAAGCAAGTAACAGCGCCGCAAGACTAAGCCTCGTTTTTTGACCGCCGCTTAAAATGTCGGCATCCGTTTCGAGGGATTCTTCGGTAAATCCAAGTTTTTTTAAAAAGGATTTCACTTTAGCACGGTACTCGTAGCCACCCTTTGCTTTAAATTCCTCACTCAGACTCGTGTAACGTTTGATAAGACTTTCGTCACCGTCGGAGAGGGAAGCTTCTAAACTCGCAAGCTCCTCTTCCATCTTCGTTAAATCGGGAAACTGTTCCAAAGCGACTTGCATTGCGCTTTTTCCGTCAAAACTTTTGTCGGCGTATTGTTCTAAATAACCAAGGCTCGTCCCGGGTGAAAGCGAAACCGTACCGCTCGTAGGCTCAATGATTCCGCAAATGCATTTGAAAAGCGTAGATTTGCCTGCACCGTTAACGCCGATGATGCCGAGGCGTTCACCTTTATTAACCGAAAAGCTGATGTCGTTGATTATTTCGTTAGTTCCGTAGGAAACGGAAATCCCTTTACAACTGATAATGCTCATTTTGTTATTTTACTCTCCGTTGATGTCATTGTATAAAACGATACGTTTAGTATATCATAAACTTTTATGAAAGTAAAGAAGCGAAAATTAAAGGGCTGTCATAAGCTTAAAAACCTGACAGCCCTCAAACAGCGGTATTTTCTTAGTCCATTTCAGTAGAGGTTTCTCTTCTGAAAAGGAGGCTTATACACCAAAGACCCGCAAGAGCAACGAGCGTAAAAATGACTCTGCTTACAGGTGCAGCCTGTCCGCCGAAAATCCACGCTACTATATCAAATTTGAAAAGCCCGATAGAGCCCCAGTTCAAAGCGCCGATTATAACCAAAATCAAGGATATTCTGTCTAGCATTTGTTCATCTCCTCTCTTACGGCTTTATTTTGCTTAAAAATAATGTAGAATATACGTTCAATAATTATTGACAAAACCGGAAATAAAAGGTATTATTTCTAATTGCAAAGACAGATTGCGAATGAATTAGCACAGAGCGTTTTGTAATGTTTTTTTATTAAACGGGGGATTTGTTATGAGAATGAGACCTAAGAGAAACCGATTGCCAAGACTCGAACGGGTAAGTGGACTTTTCGCACTTGATGTGGAAGGGAATTTTGCCGGTTCGCCTGTGACAGAGGTTACGGTTGCCGAAGCAGTTGAGGGAGAGAGCGAAGCTTATGTTGCCCTTAAACCCATTGCTATAGATGTGGAGAAAAGCTTTGGAAGAAAATCACCCCTGTTTTTGGAAATCGGTTGCGGAAAGGGGAGTTTTGCCACCGCTTACGCAAAACGACGTCCTGACGTCAATTACCTTGCGCTTGAAAAAGTTGATGATGTTATTTTGCTTGCCATGGAGCGTGCACAGCGAGAGGGCGTGGAAAATTTGCGCTTTTGTAAAGCGGACGCTGAAAACCTTTTGGAGCTTCTACACGGAATAAAGGTGGATGCAATGTTTATAAATTTCTGCGACCCGTGGCCTAAGGCACGTAACGCGAAAAGACGTTTGACTTCTCCCGGTTTTCTTGAAAGCTACAAAAGCATTCTTGCAGACGGTGCAAAGATTTTCTTTAAAACGGATAACCGTCCCCTTTTCGATTATTCCCTCGAAACCTTTACAGAATGCGGTTATCACCTTGAAAACGTTTGCTATGACCTCCATGCAAGTCCTCTTGATGCTACCAACATACGGACTGAGTATGAAACTACTTTTTCGGCAAAGGGCTTTAAAATCAATTATCTCGAAGCGAGTCTTAAAAAATAAAAGGGAAGTGACATTTTAAGCCTATGTCTTTGTCAGTAGCCATTTTCGCTGTCAGCTGTGTTTTGATGATTCTTTCGGTGCTGTTTAAACCGCAGGTGAAAATCTTTGGTGTTAATTTTGACCTTTACTGGATTATCGTCAGCATTGGAGCATTGCTTTTTATAATTACAGGTCAGGCAGAGCTTACATCTGTGGTAGATGGACTTATCGCAGATTCTGCCATTAACCCGATCAAAATTCTTGTACTGTTTATTTCCATGACTTTGCTGTCCATCTTTCTTGACGAGCTTGGCTTCTTTTCCTACCTTGCGAGCGTCGTCCTGAAACGTGCAAAAACAGCACAGCTACGGTTGTTTCTTTATCTTTACCTTACGGTTTCCGTCCTTACCGTTTTTACTTCAAACGACATTATTATTCTCTCGTTCACTCCATTTATTTGTTTCTTTTCAAAGAGTGCGGGAATCAGTCCCGTTCCGTACCTTGCGGCAGAGTTTATCGCAGCAAACACTTGGAGCATGGCACTGATTATCGGTAATCCTACAAATATTTATTTAGCCGGTTCCTATGGCATTGGTTTTTACGAGTATTTCAAGGTTATGTTTCTTCCTACCGTTGCTTCTGGTACGGTCGCTTTCTTTGTTCTCTATGTCGTTTTCAGAAAACGTCTTTCCGCTCCCATCAGACCGTCGTATACTGAGGTAAAAATTAAGGACAGAACCTTGTTAACGGTCGGAATTTTGCATTTGGCGGTTTGTACTTTTTTCCTTGCAATAGGTTATTACATAAATGTGGAAATGTGGTTGGTTTCACTCCTCGCTGTATTAAGCCTTTTCGTGTGCGTCTGCGGCGTTTCGTTTTTCCGCAAGCGTAACCCTGTAGAACTGTGGCATTGTCTCAAACGTGCGCCGTGGCAGCTTATCCCGTTTGTGCTGTCCATGTTTGTTATGATTCTTGCACTTTCAGAAAAAGGCTTTACCGCTGAAATCAGTAAACTTTTGGGTAACGGTAATGTGGTGTTCAAGTACGGGATCAGCTCATTCTTTTCTGCAAACATCATCAATAACATCCCAATGAGCGTGCTTTTCTGTGAGGTTGTAGAAACATTGAACGGAATCGACAAAGTTGCTGCAATTTATGCCACGGTGATAGGCTCAAACATTGGCGCATTTCTTACCCCGATCGGCGCACTTGCGGGGATAATGTGGACTTCGATTTTAAAGGAACACAAAATCAAATTCGGTTATGCTGAATTTATAAAAATCGGTACAATTGTTTCGGTGCCCACGATTCTGGCGGCGTTCAGCGTTTTGGCGCTTGAGCTATGATGACAAATCACTAATAAAACTAAAAGGAAGTTGCAAAAACGCAACTTCCTTCTTTTGCGGTTAAATTTAACCAAACCAAATCTGTTTTTAAGTTTCGGGATTGTAGCTGTAATTGGGAGCTTCCTTTGTGATGTAAACGTCATGAGGATGGGACTCTTTAAGACCCGCACCTGTGATCTTAACAAATTTTGCATCGTTCTTAAGCTTTTCGATGGTGGCAGCACCACAATAGCCCATACCTGAACGAAGACCGCCCATGAGCTGATAAACCGTGTCAGAAAGAAGACCCTTGTAAGCCACACGGCCTTCAACGCCTTCGGGAACAAGCTTTTTACTGCCTGTCTGGAAGTATCTGTCCTTGGAGCCCTTTTGCATCGCGCTGATCGAACCCATACCACGGTAGGTCTTGAACTGTCTGCCTTGATAAATCTCAAGCTCGCCGGGGCTTTCTTCATAACCTGCAACCAGCGAACCAACCATGATAACGTCTGCGCCTGCCGCAATGCCTTTAACAATGTCACCGGAAAGCTTGATGCCGCCGTCGCCGATGACGGGAATGCCGTACTTAGAGGCAACCTGTGCTACGTCGTTGATTGCTGTAACCTGAGGAACACCGATACCGGCAACAACTCTGGTTGTACAAATGGAACCGGGACCGATACCGACTTTAAGACAGTCAGCGCCCGCTTTAATGAGATCTTCGGCAGCCTCGGGAGTAGCTATGTTACCTGCAATAAGCTGAACTGTGGGGAAGGCATCCTTAACGCGCATAACTGCATTCATAATGCCTGCGGAATGACCGTGAGCGGAATCAAGAACGAGTGCGTCAACGCCGGCTTCAATAAGTTTTTCTGCACGTTCGAGCATGTCGTTTGTAACGCCAATAGCAGCCGCACAAAGAAGTCTGCCAAACTTGTCTTTAGCAGCATTGGGGTACTTCAAAGCCTTTTCAATATCTTTGATGGTGATAAGACCTTTGAGTTCACCTTTGTCGTTAACGAGAGGGAGCTTTTCGATTTTATGCTTGCTGAGAAGCTTTTGTGCATCCTGGAGAGTGGTGCCGACAGGAGCTGTAACAAGGTTTTCTTTGGTCATAACACCGTCAATAAGCACGTCAACAGAGGTCAGGAAGCGAATGTCACGGTTGGTTATGATACCAACGAGCTTGCCGTTTTTGCAAATCGGAACACCGCTGATGCGGTATTTAGCCATAAGAGCGCAAGCGTCTCTGACGTAGTGCTCGGGGGAGAGGTAAAACGGGTTGCTGATAACGCCGTTTTCGCTTCTTTTAACGCACTCAACCTGTTCAGCCTGGTCTTCGATTGTCATATTCTTGTGAATAACGCCGATACCGCCTTCACGTGCCATAGCAATAGCCATACGTTCTTCTGTAACCGTGTCCATAGCCGCAGTCATAAGGGGAATGTTGAGGGTGATGGAACGGGTAAGCTTTGTCCTTAAGTCGATTTCGGAGGGCAAAACGTCACTCTTAGCGGGGATAAGAAGCACGTCATCGTAGGTGAGAGCCTCTTTTGTGAATTTAAGGTCTAATGGCACAATCTTCACTCCTTACTCAGAAATTTACTTAAATGTATTTCTGTTATTATACCTATGACAGCAAGTAAAGTCAAGAGAAAAATCTTAATTTTTCAAGCACTGTCAAGTTTTTTGCGTTTTTCTGGATGCTTCACCAAGGCTTAAAAACTTGACAGACGGAATAAACTTTGATAAACTTAAAAAGTTAGGAGAGATGGAAAAATGAGGATAACAGTACTTGTTGAAAATACTTCATTAAGCGATGAGATAATAGCAGAGCATGGGCTTAGTCTTTACATAGAAACAGGTGACAGGAAAATACTTTTTGACATGGGACAAAGCGATGCCTTTTTAAAGAACGCAGAAAAGTTAGACCTTGACCTTTCTGCGGTTGATTTTGCGGTGCTATCCCACGGTCATTATGACCACGGCGGTGGGATAAAGGCGTTTTTGTCCGTGAATAAAAAAGCACCCGTTTATCTTACGGAAACGGCTTTCGGAGATTACTACAACGCAAGTGATAAATACATAGGTCTTGATAAAGAACTTGAAGGAAACGAGAGACTGATTTTTGTAGACGGCGTAGAAGAGCTTTGCGCTAATTGTACTCTTTATACTTGTAACGAAAAAGAACGTGTTTACGGAACAGAACCTTATGGACTGAGCGTCCTGACGGACGGAGAACTTAAGCCTGACGGATTTTTACATGAGCAATACCTTTTAGTGGAGGAAAACGGAAAGCGCATTTTGATTAGCGGTTGCTCGCATAAAGGCGTTTTAAACATCGCTGAATGGTTTCGGCCTAATGTATTGGTGGGCGGTTTTCATTTTATGAAGCTTGACCCAGAAGGGGAGGGAAAAGCAGATTTAAAGCGTTATGCAGAGATTTTAATGAATTACGGAACACAGTACTACACCTGCCATTGCACAGGCGAGGAGCAGTTTGCGTACATTAAAAAGTTGATGAGTGAAAAAGTTGAATACATTCGTAGCGGAGAGAGGATAAATCTTTAAGCTTTGCAAAATGTAGAGCGATATAATGTAGAGCGTTATATTAAGGAAACAAAAAAAGCAAGTCAAACGACTTGCTTTTTTGGCACACCCAAAGGGATTCGAACCCCTGACCTTCTGGTTCGTAGCCAGACACTCTATCCAGCTGAGCTATGGGTGCATAAACGCTGCTGAGGAACTCTTGCCCCCCAAACAGCCTATATAGCATATCACAACAGAAAATATTTGTCAATAGGAAAAAACAAAAATTTTCAAAAAACTCAGCGGAATAAGAACATAAAATTCCTACAAAAATAAAAATCCCTCTTTACAAATCGAAACACTTGGTTTATAATACAGTAGTCATTTAGGGGAACAAACATTGAAGACGAAATGCCTCCATAGTTAAATGGATATAATAAACCCCTCCTAAAAAACAAATGGTTCAAGTCCAAATTAACACAACTATTGAATGTTTTCTGTATATGCCCCGGTAGCTCAGTTGTATAGAGCGGTCGCCTCCTAAGCGACAGGCCACCAGTTAGAGTCTGGTCGAGGGTGCCAAAAAGCACTGGAAATGATAAGTTTCCAGTGCTTTTTATTTTTTGACAGAGCAACTTTGCGA
>JAFXKQ010000103.1 GCA_017531625.1 Clostridia bacterium
CGGTAAAGCCCCATACCTATAACGAGCTTAACCTCGGGGATGGTAACGAGCTCAGCCCAAGCCTGGCAGCAGATGTCGAATCTGGAATCCCTGTGAGATTCTTCAAAGCCCCAGTAAACCTGAGGAACGATGTAATCACAGTAACCGGGGGTAGAGCACCAAGCGGTAACGTCAGCATAAAGGGACTGCAAATTGTTGGGGATGTTACCTGCGGGAGAGATGCCGAAAAGAATGTCGCTCTTGATTTCCTTTATAGCGGTGTACATTTCGGAAACCATCTTGTTTACATTGTTAATTCTGAACTTCTGACGTGTCTGACCGGAGCCAAGTTCCTGGAAAGCGTTGCGGTCAAACTCGATGTTAGTGGTAGGATAGAAATAGTCATCAATGTGAACCGCATCAACCTTGTAGTTGGTGCAGATTTCCTTGACACCGTCAACAACCATAGCTCTTACTTCGGGATAAGCGGGATTGAGGTAGTAGTAATTGTTTCCGGTAGTGTCGGGGTTGTGGTAAAGATACTTAGCACGGAGAGCCTCGTCCTGATACCACTGACCGAGGAGGTAATCAGTGCTTACGTTAACGATCTGCTCAGCAGTCATGCAACGCATGGGGTTGATCCAGGCGTGAACGGAAAGCCCTGCCTTGTGCGCCTCTTCAATCATTATAGCGAAAGGATCGTAAGTAAAATCAACGTTGTGCGCGCCGGTTACGTAATGGGAGGGACAGTAAACCTCAGAGGGATAAAAGCTGTCCCCGTTGGGTCTGATCTGAACGATAACGGTGTTGAAATTGTTTTCGGAAATGCCGGCAAACATTTTTTCGCAAATCAAGCGGAAAGTGCGCTCGTTGGCCTGTTTGCCACCGCTCATGTACGTGCCGCCCAGGTCAAACTGGGAAAGCCAGATGCCCTTGATAACATCGTAATTAAGAGGAACGTAATCAGCAACGCTTTCTTCCTCGCTTACTTCCTCGGTGCTTTCGGCAACAGAGGATTCGCCCTCAGAAACAGATGCGTCAGCAATAGCGCCGGTGTCCTCACCGCTTGCAACGCCCTCGTTCTCATCGCCGCCGCAAGCCGCAAAGCTTAAAACGGTTACAGCTACCAAAACAAAAGAGAGAATTCTTCTTAAAAGAAGTTCTGATTTTTTCATACTTAATCCTTTCTCAACATCATAAACTTATTACTCGCTCGTAACTAACGGGCGGTAAACTTCTTTAAAACGGGGAGGAAATTAGCCCTTTCCTCGGCGTTAACGGACAGGTATTCACCTGTTGACATGTCAATCAACGAGGAACAGGTGTACATGATAAAACCGCTGTCATAAGAGAAACTGTTTTGCAGGTATTCAAGCTGACGCTTAATAACGTCCTTGTTTTTGATCCACTCATCGGTGGGAGGCTCAACCGTGCGGTAAAGTCCCATTCCGATAATGAGCTTAACGCTGTCAACTTTTACAAGCTTTGCCCAGTCATTACAGCAGGTGATAAATCTTGAAGGCGCATAATTCACATCAAACCCCCAGTAAACCTGCGGTGCTATGTAATCCACGTACCCCTCGTTAGCGCACCAGGTATCAACATCTGCGGAAAGATAACCCCTGCAATTTGAAAGCGTACCGGCGGGAGAGATACCGAAAAGGATGTTTTTGTTTATTGACTTAACCTTGCTGTAAATCCCTCTGACCAGCTTGTTGACGTTGTCCATGCGGAAACGTGAAAGGGTTCTTGCGTTTCCGTACTGTTGGTAAGCCGCTCTGTCGAAATCGCCGTAATAACCGTCGCTCTCGCTGGGGTAGAAGTAGTCATCCATGTGAACCGCATCGACCTTGTAGTTGAGGCAAATCTCCTCAACGCCGTCAATTATCATGTCTCTGACTTCTTTGTAAGCGGGATTAAGGTAGTAGAAATTTGTACCCGTAACGTTTTTGTTGTGATAAAGGTACTTTTCTCTGAGGGTGCTGTCCTGATACCACTTGCCAAGTAAATACTTCGAGCTGACCGAGGAAATATCAGAAGCCGTCATGCAACGCATGGGATTTATCCAAGCGTGAACGGAAAGCTCGTAGCTGTGAGCTATCTCTATAAAAATTTCAAACGGGTCGTAGCTGAAGCCCGAAGTGTAGCTCCCCGTAACGTATTCAGAGGGAACGTAAATCTCAGAAGGATAAAAACTGTCAGCGTAAGGACGAATCTGGAGCACGGTGGTGTTGTACCCGCTTTCGGAAAGCTTTTTACAGATTGCCTCCACCTTTTGACGGTAGGAACTTTCGTTTCTCTGTCTGCCGCCACTTGTGTAAATCGAATTCATGTCAAACTGCGAAAGCCAGATGCCCTTAACCGTGTCGTAATTGAGCCTGCTGTCAGCACCTGCGTACTTACCGACAACTACGCCCACGACCGTCCCGATTCCGACCTCTGTGCCCGCTTCAACTTTCTGGAAAATCACCTTTCCGTCGTCTTCGCTGTCGCAGTATGCATAGGTTACCTTCGGAGAAAGCCCATTTCTTTTCAAACTTTGAACAGCGTCCGCCACTTCACTGCCCTCAACGTAGGGCACTTCCACCTTTGTAGAAGCCGTCAAAAGATTGTACTGAACCGCATCGTAATGTTTTATAAGTAAATAATCCGAGGTATTAACAACGCCGTCACCGTTAACGTCTGCAGCAGCGGTGATTTCGTCATTAAGCTCTTCCTGGCTGTTAAGCAAGGGCAAAAGCACCTTGCACTCGTTACCGCCAACAGCGCCGTCGCAATTGAGGTCACCCGGAACTACCACGGTGTAAACTCCATCATCGAAAGTGATTTTGTTACCCGTCGCAACAAAACTGTCAGCAGCCAAGGGCTTACCCTTGGAGTTGGTGAGCGAAACGCTCTCGCTTTCAGCAAGGCAGGCAAGCTCATTCGCCGTGGTTTTTTGCCCAATGTCGCAAGTAAGCACTCCCTTGCTCACCGTAACTCCGCTGCCTGCGGGGAAATCCGCACCGCTTACCACGCCTCCGCCAACGGCAAGGCAGGAAACACAAAGCACAAAAGATAAAAACAGCAAAAGATACTTTTTCATAAAATAAAAGCCCTCAACATAAAAATGGTGTCCCAAGAAGCAAAAATCAGAAAATCCTTCACTTAGAATCCGATTTTCTTAATCTCGTCAATCAAAGCACATTCCTGCGACGTGTCGTCGCCCCTGTGTCTGAGTCCCAAAAGTCTTTTTTCAGCCGCAACCAACTGCTTTTTGAGGTAAAGCTTAAACTCCGCCGTTTGCGGTCTGTGCTTTCCAAGGTAAAGGTCGGAGTAAGAAAACTCCGTTTGTGTGCCGCAAAATCGCACCTTGAATATGACGTAAGCCTTGTCACCCTCTACCGCAAAAAGCTCGTCCTCAATGCAAAAGCCGTTGCTCCAAAGGTAACGCCTCAGCTCATTTTGATGACTCATCGGCTGAAGCAAAAGGAGCATCTCCTTAGCTTTTTGCCCTGCCCTCCGTAGGATGTCAGAGATGAGCAATCCGCCCATTCCACAAATGGAGGCAACGTCGGCAGCCCCCTGCTCCACCTTGTCGAAGCCGTCAGACAAAACAAAGCTTACCTTAGCGCCGGGGAAAAGCCTTGCAAAATTCTCCCTCCCACGTTCAAGGGGACCCTTGTTAATGTCCGTAACCACCGCCTCGGAAATCGCCCCATCTTTAAGGAGCGCAATGGGCAAAAACGCGTGATCGCTTCCAATGTCCAAAAGCCTTGCGCCGTTTGGCACAAGGCTTTTTATAACTTTTAATCTTTCACTTAATTCCATTATCCAAGGGGAACGATGTTACCGAGGTTGCTTTCGCTAATGATAACGAAAACGTAATCAACGGAAGTGTTACCCTCAGTGCCTGCAAACTTCTCAACGTTTGTCATGTTAACGGAGTAATTTCCCACGGAATCAATAAGTACGTTATTGAAACGCTCAGCAAGGAAATCGATCATGGGGATGCTGGCCTCGTCTCTGTAAATCACAGCAGAGGGGAGCTCGGTTCTGCCTGTGCGGAAATAAACCTTACCGTCAGCAGGAACAACCTCAGGGTCAACGGAGCTGAGCTTGGAACGGTAGTACGCATTGTAAATGCGGTAATCGTTTTCACCGCCGTACTGCTTAAGCTCACCTATAACGAAAGTTTCTTCCTCGTCGCCCTTGATGTCGCCGATGTTCAAATCGAACTTAGGAACGAGGTCAATAACCGTTTCGCTGAAGAACTCTCTGTCAAGACCGAGGAAATAAGCAAGGTCGCCGCCGTCAGCTTCAACTTCCTTGATGTCGAACTCGCCGAGTGCTCTGGGCGCCGCTGCGGGGAATTTCTGTGCAACGTAATTCATGATTTCTGTGTAAGCAACGTACGCACCGTATTCGCTCCACTGGCTGTAAGTATCATAATAAAGAGGATAATTCTCTTCGCCTTCTGCGCCTTTAGCAGCAACCAAAGCGTCTGTAAGGTCGATAACGCTTGCGTTGGAAGCTTCGAGAACGTCCTTAACCTGACTGAATCTGGTGTTGTTGGTTTCACGAACAACGTCTTCCGGCAAAAGTTCAGGGTAAACGCTGACTTCATTGGGAACAAGAACATAAACAAGCTCTGCATCGCCACGGTTAGCAAGGTTTGCAACACGTGAGTTTACATCATCGATAAACTTCTGGGAAACAGTCTTGGTCATAAGGTTTGCGCCCTTGTAGTCATTTAAGGTCTTCTCGAAGAAAAGATTAAAGCCTTGACCTACAACGGTTGCGTAACCGTCAACTCTGTTTTCAGCCACAGCGTTCTGGCTAACGGTGAGAGTAGTAGCAACGCTCTTCTCTTTACCTTCAGCAGTAGCGTAAACTTCAAGGATAGAGCTCTTGTTGCTGCCGAGCTCAACTTCAACAAGATACTTTTCGCCGTCTGCGACAGTGGAAGCGGAAACTTTTCCCGTACCTACAACTTCAATCAGAGCGTCCTTTTCGCAGCTTCCTGCAAGGATAACGGTAGACTTCTCAAGGTTGAAGCTCTGATGAACCACGGGAGCTTCTGTATGACCCTCTTCCGTAGGAATCTTAGAGCTGTTTTCTTCGATGTCCTCACTACTGCTCAAACCGAGGTCCGGAATAGACTCAATGATGTCTATGGACGTCTCGGGAACGCAGGAAACACAGGCAAGTGCGCAAACGAGCACAAGCATCATAGCCACTGCCTTTACAAACTTAGAACCGAACTGCATAGTATAATCCTCGTTTCCTGAAAATTTTGCAACAAACGGTTTAACTCGGCATGGCGCAGCATAAAGCTGCGCCGTCCGTACCGTACCAAATGAATATTTAAATTTAATTATTCTTCAGCGTTCTTCTTAGCTTCTTCGATAACCTTGTTGGAGATGTCGGAAGGAGCTTCTTCGTATCTTACAAACTCGAAATCGTAGCTGCCTCTGCCCTGAGTCATAGCACGGAGCTGGATAGCATAAGTGTTCATCTCAGCGGAAGGAATCTCAGCCTCGATAACCGTGTAACCCTTGCGATCGCTCTCAGCCATACCCATAATTCTGCCACGGCGCTTGCTTACGTCGCCCATGATGTCGCCGGAGAAGGAGGTAGGAATGGTAACCTTAAGAGCGCCTACGGGCTCAAGGATAACGGGGTTAGCCTTAACGAGTTCCTTATAAGCGAGCTTAGCAGCGAGCTTGAAGGAGATTTCGTTGGAGTCAACAGCGTGGTAAGAACCGTCAAAGAGGTCAGCCGCGAGGTTAACAACGGGGAATCCTGCGAGAACACCCTTCTGGATAGCTTCCAAAAGGCCCTTTTCAACTGCGGGATAGTAGTTCTTAGGAACGTTACCGCCTACAACGCTCTGAGTGAAGGTAAGGCCTTCATCTTCGCCGCGGGAGAAAGTGATCTTAACGTGACCGTACTGACCGCTACCGCCGGACTGCTTCTTATGCTTACCTTCAGCCTGGATGGACTTCTTAATGGTCTCTCTGTAAGCGATCTTAGGCTCTGTAAAGTCAACGGAAGTACCGTAACGTGTTTTAAGCTTGGAAGAAAGAATGTCGAGATGGATGTCGCCCATACCGGAAACAATCATCTGCTTTGTTTCAGCATTGTTCTCGTACTGGATCGTGGGATCTTCTTCAAGAAGCTTTGCGATACCGGTGGAAATCTTGTCTTCGTCGCCCTTCGCCTTGGGAACGATAGCCAAACGGTAATAAGGCTTGGGGAATTCGATGCCCTTGTAAGCAGCCTTGCCGCCGAGGGTATCGCCAATGTTTGTAGCAACAAGCTTTGTGGTGTAACCGATGTCACCGCAGGCGAGCTCGTCAATTTCTGTTTCCTTGTTACCTACACAAGTGTAGATACGGGAAATCTTTTCGTTCTGATCCGTGGTGTGATTCAAGAGAGTGGTGTCCTTCTTAAGAGAACCGTTCATAACCTTGAAGAAAGATCTCTTACCGAAGGAATCGGCAACGGACTTGAACACGAACAAAGCGGTGTCGCCGTTCTGATCAACAGCGATTTCGCCGTCAACACCCTTTTCAGCCTTCTTTGCGTCGGCGGGAACAAAGGAATCAACAATGCTGTCAAGGAATGTTCTCACGCCTGCAAGAGTAATAGCAGAACCGCAGTATACGGGAGTAACGGAACCTGCTGCAAGACCTGCTTTAAGTGCCTCGATCTTCTCTTCCTTTGTGAAAGGTTCGTCAGAGAAGTATTTATCCATAAGCTCATCGCTGGTTTCAGCGAGTGCTTCTGTAAGCTGATGCTGATACTCTTCAATGCCTTCAAGAGTAGCCTGAACGTCTTTGCGGTTGCCCTTTGCGTCAAACTCAAACGCTTCGTCTGTCAAAAGGTTGTAGTAAGTCTTTGCCGCGCCTGTACCGTTGCAGGGAACAAAAACAGGACAAACGTTGGAACCAAACTGTTCTCTAAGACCTTCAAGCACCTTTTCAAAGCTTGCATTTTCATCATCGCTCTTGTTAACGAAGATCGCCTTGGGCATGCCTTCTGCGTAATCCCAAGCAAGTTCGGTACCTACTTTAAGGCCATCCTTAGCGCTGACAACAAGAATTGCTGTGTCAGCTACACGGAGAGCTTCCTTAACTTCGCCAACGAAGTCGAAGTAACCGGGAGTGTCCAAAAGATTTATCTTTGCATTTTTCCATGCAAAATTTGCAACACCTGTAAAGACGGAGCTGCCTCTCTTCTTCTCTTCGGGATCGTAGTCGCATACGGTATTGCCGTCTGCGGTCTTACCAAGACGGTCAGTTGCACCTGCGAGATAAAGCATAGCCTCTGCCAAAGACGTTTTACCGTCTCCGCTATGTCCAATGAATGCGATGTTTCTTATCTGGTTGGATTGAAATTTAGCCACCTGTCTGTCCTCCGTAATTTATAGAATAAAAGATTCACAAAGTCATTATTTTTATTATAAAGTATCACAAAGAAATAGTCAAGAGATTTTTTTGCACAATAAACAGATTATTCCGCTTTTTTCTTAACTTCTCTTAATGGAATTACCAAACTTTGGAGCGTTTTCCCCTCACAGGAGGAAAGAAATTGCAAACACAGGAATCAGCCACAAGAGCTGGAAAAGCAACATTGTAGCCGAACCGAAGCTCAGCGCCGCGCCTGTAATGGAGAGGAACGCCACCGTAAACACCGCAAGAATGATGCTGGCGATGTTGACGATTCCGTTACTCTTCGTGGCGTGTCTTGCCTTATCGCACACGATGAACATTTTAAGGAAAGTGTGGAGAGAATCGTTTGTAACTATGCCGGTGTCAATTGCCTCGCACTTGCCGTTCATGCTCTCCGGCGTACCCGCTTTAAGGATTGCGATGGGGCATTTTTTGAACTTGATGCCCTTGGCAAGGAGCTCGTTGTTAATGTTCGGGTCAAGGGTCTTTATGCCTACGCAAATGTCGGCTCTGTACATAGCAGCGAGCAAATCATCAAATTCGGGATTGATGCTGTACTTAACGTAAATCTTTGCTACGACAGCATCATTTATTGCCATGTACATAACGGAGCCCACGTTTTTTGCATAAACCTCGTCCGTTTCGTCCACGGGAGCTTCAAGACGGTTATGGCGCATGTAACTGCGTTTGCCGAGGTAATAATCCTTGCCGTCCATGATGATGTAAAGGCCGTCCGCAGAAGCGTCAATAAGCCGCACGTTAGCGGGCTTGGGAATGCGGTCAACCATGTTGGAGATAACCGTTTTAAGCGGGCCTTCAAGGTAATCGAAGAGCATTCCAAGCTTTGTCATAACTTCATCAACAGGGTTGTTTCCGTAAGTCTTAATACTTGTAATGTTAACAAGATGCGCAGGGAACACCTCCGTGTCCGCAAAGGAGAGAACGGAAGCATCTGCGTACTCCTCAGCTACGGCTGTCCCGATAAACGCGCTGACCTTTTTCTTACCCACGATGTTAGCCGCCACGGTGGGGAGAGAAATCATAAAGAACGCCGTCAGTGGGCACGCTGTACAGAAAAGCATGGTTGCGTAAATGTAGGATTCGAAAACGCCATTTCCCAAGAGGAAGCAAACGCCGAACAACGCAACGGAAAGAATGAGGATGAAGGGCATCAAGAGATTAAGAATGTCCTCACTCTCGGGTCGTTTGTTGACCCTCTTAAAGAAGCCGGAAACGAAATCAGTCCTCTTAACCGTGTAAAGCACGGAATCCTCAACGAGGTACTTGTAAAACTCGCCCGCTTCACCGGCCTCGCTCCCGAGAACCTCGGCAGCAAACTTTTCACGGTTACTTGCCACGATTTTAAAGCAATACCGGTCTTTTTTGCATTGCAGGTACTTGATCAAAGAGGAAGCTACAGCCGCTGCTGCGCCCATAAGGTTATAAAGCCTAAGCTCCTGATACGTAGGATTAAAAATCAAGCACACGACACAGAACAGTGACGGCACCGTAATCGCCAAGGCCAAAACACTGTCCGTGGTCAGCTTAAACTGTGAAATCGCTTTAAAGCCGTTCTTGATGCTGACAAGCATAATCATGGCAATAAAGAACAAAAGCTGTAAATCGACAAGAATGTACAAAGCGCCGTATCTGCCGGGGCGTAAAAAGACAGAACGGGAAGCCTCTCCGTATGTAGCGGTTTCAAGATAAAAAATGCCGATTGCCAGAAGCGCCACCGCTATCAGCTTTAACCGACTAAGCTTAACCGCACGGGCAAGCATGGTGTAGATCGTGGAATTCTGTTCTCTGGAGGTGTACTCAAAGCTTTCTTCCTGACCGCTTTCCTTGACGGCACGCTTTGTCTTTTTTCTTCTGACCTTAGAGCTTGCCTCCATGTCAGAACCGATTTTCCCGCTTTCGAGCTTTTTCATCTCCTCGGGAATCTCTTCGTTTTTGTCCATCATGTCAAAAATGATGCGAAGATTTATGTCCTTAGTGTCCTCCATGGGCTGTTCTTCCTGCTCGTAGCCGTCAACGCCGAGAGTGAGCTGAGAATCAACCTCTTCTTTCTCTATTGTAAGCTCTCCGCTTATAATTTTTGCGCTGAGCTCTTCGTAATCGTCGTCAAAGGTAGCTTTGCCGTGTTCATCCGCCTTGGTCGGAACCTCAAACTGAGCCGTATCCCCGAAGCTGAAAAGCTTTTCCTGCACGAAGTTATCCTTTTTAGGAAGCTCGTCAGCGTCGCTGAATCTCGCTTCGTCCGGCTCAACCGGCTTAATTTCTTTTCTAACGGGAGCGGGCTCGGGAACCGCCTGTTCGGACATCTGTTCGGGGAGCTTGTCCGAATTGATAATGGAGTAAATTTCCTCCACCTTTTTGCTCTTGGCGATAGTCTTTGTGCCGTGATAGTACTCCGCAAGCTCTGAATCGTCATTGAGCTTTGCGGCAAGCATGTCTCTTAACCGCTGAGTGTTGCTCCTCGGGTCAAGCTTTTCCTTACCGCTGTACTCGTCAATCAGCTGTTCCTCCTCGCTCTTGTCCGCCCCGTCTGCGAATCCTTCGGAACCGAGCACAGATGCCTCATCCGCATTCTCTGCCGTTGCCTCGGCCGCCTTCTCCCTCAAAACCTCAAAATCCGGTGCGTCAACGGAAATGGAACGCTCATTTTCGTCATTAGCCTTGCTTAGTATTTGATTTATTGAAAATCCGTCATTAATCTTTTTTTCAGACACGGAAACCTTCACCCTCTATCAAAAAATCTCTTGTCAATTTGTTTTTAAAACACTGTTTATTTACTGAGAGTCCTGCTTCTGAAATCAGAAGCTTCAAAAAGCACAACCGCTGCTGCCGCCGAAACATTAAGCGAGTTTATCTTCCCTTTCATGGGGATAGAAACCACAAAATCGCAATTTTCTCTCACAAGTCTTGAAACGCCTTCGCCCTCGCTTCCGAGAACAAAAGCTATCCCGCCGTCGTACTTGAAAGACTTGTACGGTGCACCGTCCGCCTCCAAAGCGTAAACCCAAACGCCGTTCTTTTTAAGAAGCTCGATGGCAGAAGAAAGGTTTGAAACCTTAGCCACCGGCAAATGCTCTGCCGCACCCGCACTCGCCTTGACCGCCGTAGCAGTAAGAGTAGCACTGCGGCGTTTTGGAATGATTACGCCGTGCGCTCCGGCACACTCGGCAATACGGATGATTGCACCGAGGTTGTGGGGGTCATTTATACAATCTGCAATGACGATAAAAGGGGCTTCCCCTTTGTCGGCAGCCGCTTGTAAAATGTCCTCAACCGATGCGTACTCACGTTCGGGAACAAAGGCCACAACGCCCTGATTTGCCGCCGCAAACCCATCCAGGACACGCCTGTCCACCTCAGTAATGGGAATCCGCTTGGCCGCCGCCTCCGCAACGATGACCGTGATAAGGCCGTCCTTGCTGTCACGCTGAACGTAAAGCTTATCAATGGATTTACCGCTTTTCAAAAGCTCCCTGACCGCATTACGGCCCGCAACAATATTTTCGCTTTCTTCCGGCGCTTCCGCCGCGGGCTTAAAACCCTTGCCGCCGTATTTAGCCATAAACTCACTCCTAAAAAACGTGTTGCATCGGCACAAAGAGCCAATTTACACTTAATCACATTGTAGTATAACACAAAACTGTACGTTTGTCACGCATAATTTTATTTTTTTGTAATTTTTAGGTGTGTACGGGAATACTGCTTCTGTTTTTGCGGAAAAATAAAGCAAAACGTCGGGATTCATTTTCATAAGCTTACTCGACGTTTCTGCAAAAAATCAACGTTTTAGACGTTTTAAAGGAGAAAAGCCTTGACGGTAATCATTGTCCGCACACTGATTTTTCATTTTCTTCTCACACTCTGCCTGCGAGTTATGGGAAAGCGCCAGATAGGCGAACTGCAAATGCCCGAATTTGTCACGGCGGTAATGCTTTCGGAGCTGGCTTCTCTCCCCATAACGGACAACAACATCCCCCTTACTCACGGAATCGTTTCCGTCATCACCCTCTCAAGCCTCGAAATCATCATTTCCTTCGCCACAAAAAAATCCCCCGCTGTCAGAAAAGCCATTGACGGAAATCCTTTGCTCCTGATGGCAAGAGGAGAATTCGTGGAACAGAACCTTGACAAAGCCCGAATTACTCTTGACGAAGTTTTTTCAGAGCTCAGGTCAAACGGTTACAGAAGTCCTGACGAAATAGAGTACATTATTCTGGAGCAAACGGGGAAAATAAGCATCATTCCAAAGGCGCAGTTTGACGCATTGACACCCCACGACACAGCAAAAAGCGTTCCCGAGCAAGGCATCGCCCACGCAGTAATCATCGACGGCAAAACAAACAAAAGAGGTCTTGAGGACTCGGGAATGGACTACGCATGGCTTGAAAAAGAGCTGAAACGCCACGGCGCAAAACAGGAAGAAATCCTGTTTATGACCGTGGACGATAAGCTGAATGTTATTATAAGGAAGAAAGAGAGCGCAAAAAAACAATGAAAGTTTTTGTCACAGCCATTGCGATTCTAACCATCACCTTCGTTGCAGTAGTAATAAACAGCATCTTCGTAGGCAACACAATGGCGGAAACAGAAAAAATGCTTTGTTCCGTTTCCGAAAGTTTTGAAACCGACAGTGGCAAGGCTTACGTGCAGGCCCAAGCCCTCTGCGACTACTTTGACGGAAAACGCCAGCTTCTCTCCCTCTCCTTTAAGGAAACCGACCTTCAACCTCTACGAAGCGCACTCACGTACCTAACCGTCGCCTGTAAAACAGAGGACAAAATGGAATTTCACGCCGCCCTCGAAACAGCACTCCTCATGTGCAAAATTTACTCAAAAGCGGAATCGCTGTACTTTTTCACCGTTTTGTAAACGGTACGGTCTTAACTGTTTTGAACAGCTCCCGACTACTTGCGGCACAAAAGTGTAATTTGTGCCCTTTTTCGCCTTGACAACAAGGGAAAATGAAAGTAATATATAAAAGTGTTCTATGATAGGTTCCGAAAGCTTCGGGAGTCAGCTTTATTTCCTTGTTTTTGGAGACTTCCGTTTTCCCAAAACCTTCGGATTGTTTTAGAGTTCACACTACATTTTATGAAAGCGCTTGCTTTTGGTTTCAAATTCGTTTACCGTGTAATTGTGAGGTTTTATGAAAAACAGAAAAATCACCCTTGCTCCCTCTCTCCTTGCCGCAGATTTTTCCAAAATCGGCGAACAAATAAAAATTTTGGAAGAGGCTCAAGTACCTTATCTGCACCTTGACGTAATGGACGGTGCTTTCGTGCCCAACATTTCCTTCGGACAACCGCTTATAAAATCCATCCGCAAAGTGACTGAAATGTTTTTTGATGTCCACCTTATGATAAATAACCCCGAGAGATACATAAAAAGCTTTGCTGATTCGGGTGCAGATCTCATAACGATCCACTTTGAAAGCACCGACAAAGTCTCGGAAACCTTAAAGGAAATCCGTACCCTCGGAAAGAAAGCGGGGCTTTCCATCAAGCCCAAAACAAGCCCCGAAGCAATTAAGGATCTTTTACCCCTTTGCGACTTGGTCCTTGTTATGACCGTAGAACCGGGCTTTGGCGGGCAAAAGCTCATTTCCGAAACCTTGGACAGCATCCGTGCGGTCAAAGGCATGCGTGACGAAGCGGGTTTGAGTTTCGAGATCGAAGCGGACGGCGGCATCGGCGCAGACAACGTAAAAGCAGTTTACGACGCAGGTGCAGAAGTAATCGTCGCAGGCTCATCGGTTCTCGGCAGGCCCGACATAAAAGCGGCAGCAGAAGCCATTTACTCCGCTTTGGAAGATTAACCTCTCCTCTCAAAGCCCTCGGTTTAAACAACAATCAAAAAGTTTTTTAAAAAAACTATTGCGTTTTTGTTTTTTACGTGTTATAATTAGCCGTTAATTAATAAAAGGGCGGTCCTCTGCAGCTCAGCAAGAACGCTCTGTAAACGAGAGGAGGAGCCTCATTATGGATTTGTTGAAGGCTTTCACAGATGAGCAGTTAAAGGCAGAAGCACCTGTTTTTGCCGTTGGTGATACCGTTAAGGTTTACATCAGAATCGTAGAAGGTGCAAGAGTTAGAACTCAGATTTTCGAAGGTACTGTTATCGCTAAGAGAAACAGCGGTATCTCCGAAACTTTCACCGTTCGCCGTGTTTCCTACGGTGTAGGCACCGAAAAGACTTTCCCCCTTCATAGCCCCAACGTACAGAAGGTTGAAGTTATTAGACGCGGTAAGGTTCGCAGAGCTAAGCTCTACTATCTCCGTGGCAAGGTTGGCAAGAAGGCTAAGGTTAAGGAAAAGATTTAGTGTCGGATTCCCGATGTAAGGTAGCCGTCGAACAAGGGTCTGGATCTTCGGATAGCAACGGCGTTCTTCCTACAATTTCGCCTTTGGGCTACGCCCGTTTGTTCCCATGTTTGACCCCTTAATAATAACTTGCTTTTTCGCAAAACCGTTTCGACGCAGTTTTTATGCCGACGAAGCGGTTTTGTTTTAAATCGATTTTTATAATAAATTCGTTTCATCCACCTTTTTTGAGAGGCATTTTTACTATGGCAGACTTTAATTTTACAAACGATACAGATGACAAAGTTCCCGCAAACGCACAGGTCGACGACGAAATCGTTTTTACCAAACGAAGCGACGAAGCAAACGACTTTCCCGCAGCGGAAGACGGCGCAGTCCTTGAAGGCGTTGACGGCAACGGTGAGGTGCCGAGCAGACGTGCAAAAATTTTCAGCGACATTTTCGACTGCGTTGAAACTTTTTGTTATGCCTTAGTGCTCATGGTCGTCCTTTTCCTCTTTGTTTTCAGGTACGTTTCGGTGGATGGCACATCCATGTTTCAAACTTTGAAAGATGAGGATAAACTCATCATCTCAAACCTTTTTTACACTCCCGAAACGGGAGACATAGTTGTTCTCACGGCCAACAACGTGGAGAACCCCATTCTCGGTAAATCCAAGCCCATCATTAAGCGCGTTATTGCTACCGAAGGGCAGGAAGTCACAATCGACTTTAACAATTGGGAAGTCAGCGTTGACGGAGTCCTCTTGGACGAGAGCTATGTTTACCGTTCTGACAACGTTTCACCTATGAAATCGGATTTCTACACTACCAAGATAATGAAAGCTACGGGCACAGAGGAACAGAATGTTGTTACCTTCACGGTGGATAAAAACAAGGTTTTTGTTATGGGTGACAACCGTAACGGCTCTACGGACAGCCGTGCTTTGGGGCAAATCGGGACAGAAGAAATAATTGGCAGAGTTCTCTTGCGCATCGGCGGAGGATTCGGATTGGTGGATTAGTTTACAATGGACGAAATGATTCTCGGCGGCTACGGTGACGATGCCGCTACGGTAAAAAAAGGCGGCGGTTCAATCGTTTGGTACCCCGGCCACATGACCGCGGCAAAGCGTTCTCTGCAAAAAAGCCTGTCTTTGGTTGACTTTGCGATAGAGCTTTTGGACGCACGAATTCCCGTGTCCAGCCAGAATCCCGACTTCAAATCCCTCTGCGCAGGCAAGCCAATTCTCACGCTTTTAAGCAAAGCCACCCTTGCGGACGAGAAGAAGACGCAAAGGTTTATTACAGAGCTTGAAAAAAGCGGCCGCACAGTCATTGCCATTGACAGCAAAACCAAGCTTAATTACGGCAAAATAACCCCCGCAATTAAATCCCTGCTTTCTGAAAAGTTGGAACGCTACGCCGCTAAGGGCATGGCGGGGAGAAAAATAAGAGGCATGGTCATCGGTGTTACCAACGTGGGGAAGTCCACCTTTATCAACAGTTTTACCGGTACGAACAAAGCTAAAGCCGAGGATAGACCGGGAGTGACCCGCTCCACCCAATGGATTGCGGCCCCCAACGGAATTGAACTTCTGGATACGCCGGGGCTTCTGTGGCACAAATTTGACGATCCTGCCGTGGGCGAAAAACTTGTGTTTACGGGTGCCATCCGTGACGAAATTCTCGATTTGGCAGGACTTGCCGTAAGGCTTACGGGGTTGTTGGCAAGGGAATACACAGATTTGCTTGAACAGCGTTACAAAATCAGCATTAAAGATAAGGAACTCGAACCTTTTGAAATTTTTGAACTAATCGCTAAAAAGAGGGGCTTTATTCTGAGAGGCAATGAGATCGACTACGACCGTTGTGCAGTTTGCGTCCTCGACGAATTCAGGGGCGGCAAGATCGGCAGAATTACCTTGGATTAGTTCGCTCAATCCTCAGCTTGATTAAAGGTGGTGTTACCGTGCTTAATTGGGAGCTTGAAAACTCGTTTTACAACGAAGGATTCAGACTGATTTGCGGTGCTGACGAGGCGGGTAGAGGCCCCCTTGCAGGACCTGTCTTTGCTGCGGCTGTCATTCTGCCCAGAGGGCTCGAAATCGAAGGCTTGAATGACTCCAAGAAGCTCTCCGCCGCAAAGCGGGACGCCCTTTACGAAGAAATCAAAGCAAAGGCAACGGATTACGCCATCGCCCACGCAGAAGTTTACGAGATCGAAGCGATAAACATTCTGAACGCTTCAATGCTCGCCATGCGCAGAGCGATCGAACAGCTTAAAACCACCCCCGACCTCGCCCTGATTGACGGCAATGTCGCAAGGGATTTTCACATAGAGGCACGCCCAATCATAAAGGGCGACGGTAAAAGCCCATCCATTGCGGCCGCTTCAATCCTTGCAAAGGTTGAGCGTGACCGTTTCTGCCTTGAAATGGACAAGTTTTACCCGGGTTACGGCTTTGCAAAACACAAGGGCTACGCTACAAAGGCGCACAAAGAAGCAATTTTGAAGTACGGGCCGTGCCCTCTTCACAGAAAGAGCTTTTTACGCAAAACCTACGGCGATGCCATCGAGCTTCAGGACATCTGGCAGAGCTTTTAACAACCCATGGGTACACGAAAGTTAAACACTAAAAAGAGTCTTAAACGCAACCGCATCGGAAACAGCGGTGAAGACAGTGCCGTAGAATTCTTAAAACAAAACGGCTACACCGTCATCGCTCGAAATTACAGCTCCGAAAACGGCGAAATTGACATTGTGTCATTAAAGCACGGAGTTCTTGTTTTTACGGAGGTAAAGACAAATTCCGACCTCCGTTTCGGTAAAGCTTGGATTCGTGTAGATTCTAAAAAACGTTCTTGCATGAAGCGTGCGGTCTATGACTTTTTACGGTTTGAAACAAAAAACGGTAAAGTACCGTACTACCGTTTCGGAATAAGATTTACAAAAAGATTCAAAACTACAAGATGTGACATCATTGAGATCTACACCTCGCAATCAGACGGCAACACCTCGATTAATCACGAGAAAAACGCCTTTGAGTTTTCCCGCCTTTGATCAGATTACAACCCAAACAAGACACATACAGGAAAGAAAGGTACGTGTTTATGAAGTTTATCAGCACGAGAGATACAAATAATTTAAACAAATTTGACTCTGCTTTTGTCATTAAAAAAGGCATCGCCGACGACGGCGGACTTTTTGTTCCCGAGAGCTTTCCCGTAATTACCGCTGATGACATTAAAGCTCTTTGTGCCAAGAATTACGTTGAGAGAGCTGCAGACATCCTCGGCCTTTTCCTTACGGACTACACGGCAGAGGAACTGAAAGGAGCAGCTTCTGCGGCGTACTCAAAAGAGGCTTTTGAAGACGGCGCTACGGTCATTTCCAAAGTGGGAGATAACGAAATCCTTGAACTTTGGCACGGCCCTACAAGTGCTTTCAAGGACATGGCGCTTCAAATCATGCCCAGACTCCTTTCTACCGCCATTGAAAAGTGCGGTGAAACAAGAGACGCACTCATTCTTGTTGCCACCTCGGGCGACACGGGCAAAGCGGCACTTGAAGGCTACGCAGACGTGGACAGAGTACGCATTCTTGTCTTCTACCCCAGCGAGGGCGTCAGCCGTATCCAAAAGCTCCAGATGCAGACCCAAAAAGGAAACAACGTAAAAGTTGCCGCAATCAGGGGCAATTTCGACGATGCACAAAGCGGCGTTAAACGCATTTTCACAAGTGCGGACGTTGCCGAAAAGCTGGATCAGAAAGGACTCTTCTTCTCCAGCGCAAACTCAATCAACTGGGGCAGACTTGCTCCCCAGATCGTTTATTACATCTCGGCGTACTGCGACCTTGTCAACGAAGGCGAAATCAATCTCGGCGACAAGCTTAACATTACGGTTCCCACAGGCAACTTCGGGAACATCCTCGCCGCTTACATCGCAAAGAAAATGGGGCTCCCCGTGGGTAAACTCATTTGCGCTTCGAACAAGAACAACATTCTTACAGACTTCTTCACCACGGGAGTTTACGACAAGAGACGTGTGTTCTACGCAACTATTTCTCCTTCCATGGATATACTTATATCAAGTAACCTTGAAAGATTGCTCTATTTTGCAACCGATGCAGAAGTTTGCGCAGGGTTTATGAAGGACCTTTCCGAAAACGGCATTTTTACGGTAAACGAAGATTTAAGAGCAAAGCTTGAAGAAGACTTTGCCGCTTACTGCTGTGACGAGAGCCTCACTAAGGAGACAATCAAGAAGTACTTTGACTCTTACAGCTACTTGTGCGACCCCCACACGGCGGTAGGAATTTACGCCGCTGATAAGTACAAGGTAGAAACCGGTGACAAGAGAGCGATGCTCATCGCTTCCACCGCTTCGCCTTACAAATTCTCCGCAGCGGTTCTTGAAGCACTTGGAGAGAGCGTACCCGAGGACGATTTCGAAGCCCTCCGCAAGTTGAGTGAGAAAACCGGAACTGTTCCTCCAAAGAACCTCTCTTCCCTCGCTGACGCTGTTGTTCGTTTTGATAAGATAATCGACGTAAAGGAAATGGCGCCCGAAGTCGAAGACTTTGCCGCCCTCTGAACTTCAAGCGCCGTAAATTCCTGTCCTGTTACTCAGCGTCCCTCATTTTAAAAGTGGCGCATACAGTATCACTGCAACAACAAGCCGTACTGGGACCCACGCTTATCTTACCTGCGGTGCAGGTGCATTCGCCATCGTGGTATTCGCAGTTTTTTACGGCACAGCTGATGCCCTTTATGGGCTTACCGTCCTCGTAGGAGGTGCCAAGCTTAATCCCTTCCATTGATTCGTTTCACTTCCGTTTCTTAGTGGGATAAAGCTATTCTGCCCCGAAAAAGACGGTTTAATTACAAAAAAGAATCAAAATCGGTAGACTGAATTATGGCACTTTTTACTATCGCTGATTTACACCTTTCCACCACCACCAATAAACCCATGGACATTTTCGGTCACGCATGGACAAACCACGCCGAAAGGCTTAAAACCGCTTGGAACGAGTTGGTCAAGCCCGAAGACACGGTGGTGGTTCCCGGCGACATTTCTTGGGGAATGAGTCTTAACGAAGCGGTGGAGGACTTCAAGTTCATAAACTCTCTTCCGGGCAGAAAGCTCATCGGCAAAGGCAACCACGATTACTGGTGGAACACGGTCTCCAAGCTCAACCGATTTAAAGAAGAAAACGGACTTGACACGATCGAGTTTCTCTTTAACAACGCATTTGAAGCAGACGGAAAAATCGTTTGCGGTACCAGAGGCTGGTTCCCTGACAATGAGTACACGGCAGATGATGAAAAAATCGTTCTTCGTGAAGCGGGGCGCTTGAAGCTTTCCCTTGAAGCGGGACTTAAATTGAGAAAGAATGACGAGGAGCTCGTGGTTTTTCTCCATTACCCGCCCGCCTTTGCTTCCACTTCATGTTCTCCGTTACTTGAGGTTTTGAAAGAGTACGGTGTTAAACGCCTCTACTACGGCCATCTGCACGGCGCAAACGAAGCGCTTTTGATAAAAAGTGTCGGACGCACCGACCTTCACCTTATTTCTGCGGATTATCTCCGTTTCGTTCCCAAATTCATTGACTGAGATTAAAAACGAAAGCCATACATTTTACAGGAGCTTTGTGTTATGATTGATAAGAACAGCAAATCCTTTAAACGTAAATTCGACTCTGCCGTCGTTCACGGCTACTCCTCTTGTGAGGGTGGCTACGGCGCAGTAAGTTTTCCCATTTATCAAACCTCTACATACAAAAACCCCGGCCTTGGTTCTGACATCGAGTTTAGCTACTCACGCTGCTCAAACCCCACAAGAGCCGAGGTTCAAAATACGGTGGCACTTCTTGAACAGGGCTCTGCGGGATTTGCTTTCACAAGCGGTCTCTCCGCCATTCTTGCCTGCTTCTCCCTGCTTTCCGCAGGTGATCACGTAGTCATTTCCGATGACATCTACGGCGGTGCGTACCGCATGGCCGAGGAGATCTTCAAGAGATTCAATCTCAGCTTTACAAGAGTTGACGAGAGCAACCTTTCTGCGGTAGAAAACGCCATCACCGAAAAGACAAAGATGATCTACCTCGAAAGCCCTACAAACCCCATGATGAAGGTGGCAGACATTAAAGCCATTGCCGAAATCTCCAAGAAGCACGGCTTACTTCTCACCGTGGACAACACCTTCCTCTCCCCCTACTTCCAAAAGCCCCTTACTCTGGGCGCTGACATCGTTATCCACAGCGGTACAAAGTACCTCACAGGTCACAACGACACCACCGCAGGTTTTGTCATCGTTGACGATGAAGACCTGGCAAAACGCCTTGACCTCATCGTGAGAACAGAAGGTAACGGACTCAGCCCCTTTGATTCGTGGCTCGTGCTCAGAGGTATCCAGACCTTGCCTTTACGCATGAAGAAGCACGAGGAGAACGCTCTTAAAGTGGCGAAATTCCTCAAGACCGTGCCCCTTGTTGAAGAAGTTTACTACGTAGGGCTTGAAGATCACCCCTCCTTTGAAATCTCCAAAAAGCAAAGCACGGGCTTCGGCGGAATGCTGTCCTTTACCGTAAAAGACGTGAGCAAAGTACCGCAAATACTTAAAGGCGGCGACGTGATCATCTTTGCGGAAGGTCTTGGCGGAACGGCAACTCTCATCACTTACCCGCTCACCCAGACCCATGCTTCCATTCCTAAGGAAGTCAGGGACGAAATCGGCATCACCGACAAGCTAATCAGACTTTCCGTGGGCATTGAGGACGCAGAGGACATAATCAACGACCTTAAAAACATGCTGAAATAAACAGGTTTTCAAAACCTTAAAGAGAGAAAAAAGGGTGCAAGTACTTTTACCTGCACCCTTCTTCTTTTGCCCTGCTGTGAAGGGCAAATTCATGAGGAGTCATTTTTATTCATACCACAGCTAAGGCTGTGTTGAATACGTTTTTACACTTTCCAACCGAGTAGCCGTCTTAATCCACTTTAAATTCGCTTTCTGCCAAATTCTTCGGAAGCTCCAGAATGATGTGCCATTCTGCCATGTCAGCCGTGCACCACTCAGGAACAAATCGGTCTACCACAACTAAAATGCTGCCATCGGCCGGGTCGCGCTCAAGTCCCTTGACCTCGTGGCGAACAGAACCGCTTCCCTCCTCCAGAAGTGCAAAGAGCAAAAAGCTTTCTTCAAAAAATGCTTCGTCGTACTTTTTAATCGCATCCACAAACCCGACGGTGGTGTCGGAATAGACCTTTTCTTTGTGAGAAAAATCGTACAACTCTTTATTTGTCTCGTAATAAGCGTTTAATTCTTCAACAGAAGAAATTTTTACCGTTCTCGGAAAAACAGCTCCGTCGTGGTAGCCGTCGGTTCTGATGTACTGAACCTCATAATCAAAGTCAAGAGGCACGGTTTCTTCGCCGATTTCGGCGCCGACCGCACTCAAATTCCCGTTTTCGCTTTCTTCTACGTTTGAGTCTTTGTCCTTCTCCGAGGGAGAACCGTCTTCCGTGAGAACACCGTCGTTTGCGTTCGTGCTTTCATCAACGGAGGGAACGGGATTCCCGCCCGCCTTTTCTCCGTCGTTTTTGCAGGCAAAAAAAGACGCACACAAGGCTAAACAAAGACTTACCATAATCAAAATTCTAAGCGTTTTGTTCATCTGTTTCCCCGTCCTTTCACTAATTTAGACGTTCAGAACACAAAAAACTCTCACTCAAGACGCTTTTTTCAAAAAAAAATAAAATGTTTTTGTTCCTTTTTTCGCCCTTTTCCAAAAAACTGTTGACAAACGAGTTGCTTTCGGATAAAATTAAATGTAAAGATAAATTTTGATTTCCCCGCCCCGAGTGGGGAAGGACGGAGGATTTATGATTTCAGCAGGCGATTTTAAAAACGGTTTGACCTTCGAGATGGACGGCAACGTTATGCAGATTATTGAGTTCCAGCACGTTAAGCCCGGCAAAGGCGCTGCTTTTGTTAGAACAAAGATGAGAAATGTCATCTCCGGCGGCGTTGTTGAGACTTCCTTTAACCCCACAGCAAAGTTCCCCGCAGCGGTTGTTGAACGCAAGGATTACGAATACAGCTACAGCGACGGTGACCTTTATTACTTCATGGACACCGAAACTTATGATCAGGTTCCCCTTAATGCAGAACAGCTTCCCGACAACTTTAAGTTCGTTAAGGAAGGCATGACCTGCAGACTCGTTTCTTACAAGGGCAGTGTGTTCTCCGTTGAGCCTCCCATGTTCGTTGAGCTCGAAGTTACCGAGACAGAACCCGGCTTTAAGGGCAACACTGCTACCAACGCTCTCAAGCCCGCTACCCTCGAAACAGGTGCGGAAATCCGTGTTCCCATGTTCGTAAACCAGGGTGACGTTCTTAAGATCGACACCAGAACAGGCGAATACATCGAAAGAGTTTAATTCTTCTTTCGGCAGTATAATTTGATTGGTACTGCTACATACTATTTTAAATTTAATGACAAGGAGGACATTGTAATGACTGTTTCCGAAAAAGCTGCATACCTCAAGGGTTTAATCGAAGGTATGAATTATGATACAAATTCCAATGAAGGCAAGCTTTTCAAGGCTATCGCTGAGCTTCTTGAGGACATTTCCCTTTCCGTTCTCGACCTTGAAGATGAGACTGCTTACCTCAATGACTACATTGAAGAACTTGATGAAGACCTCGGCGAAGCTGAGAGATTCATTTATGACATCGACGATTGTGACTGCGACTGCGGTTGTGAAGACGATGATTACTGCGATGATTGCGATTGCGACTGTGATGACTGCGACTGCATTTATGACGACTGCGATTGTTGCTCCGATTTTGATGAACTCATTTGCCCCGCTTGCGGTGAGCCCATCTACATCGACGAAGATGCAGACCTTGAGAAGTTGACTTGCCCCTCTTGTGACACGGAGATCGAGTTTGAAGAAGAGGAAGACGACGAATAAGTTTCAGACAGAAAACGTCTGATTCTTTGACGCACACTCAAGTTAGTTTCCGACTTATTTTAAAAGGGATACAGGGCTGCATTTAAGTGCAGCCCGCATTTTTTGCTCTATGAACGACAAGACCGCCAACACTAAAAAGATCATTGACTTTCACACCCACATTTGGCCGGACGCCATCGCTTTGCGTGCTGCCACCTCCATAGGTGACTACTACTCTATTCCCATCGAAGGCGACGGAACAGCGGCTATGCTAACCTCACACGTACCTGAGGGCTGGGACGTAAGATTTGTAATTTCTTCTGCCACTCTGAAACCCAAGAACGCACAAAAAGGGAACGATTTTCTGCTTGAATGTGCAAAAAACGACAGCAGATTTATTCCCTTTTCCTCCGTTCACCCCGACATGGGGGACTTGGAATGCGCAAAGGAGCTGGAACGCACAAAGGCTCTCGGAGCAAAGGGAATTAAGCTTCATCCGGATTTTCAGCACATCTTCATCGACGGCGACAACATGACGGAGATTTACCGTTGCTGTACAGAGCTGGATTTGCCCATTCTTTTCCACGTAGGCGACAGAAACACAGAGTACACAACGCCTGTACGCCTTTACCGCATTATGGATAAATTTCCAAAGCTTAAAGTGGTTGCGGCACACATGGGCGGCTACTCCGTTTGGGAAGAGGCAGAAAAGCATCTGATTGGCACAAATGTCTTTATGGACAGCTCCGAAACCTTCCAGTACATGCCGGTGGAAAAAGTCTATGAGCTCATAAAACGCCACGGCGTTGACAAAGTCTTCTTCGGAAGCGATTTCCCTGTGCGTTGCACAGACACAGAGTTTGCGGATTTTGAAAAGCTTCCCTTTACAGCAGAGGAAAAGGAGCAGATGTACCACCTCAACGCCGAAAAGTTCCTTGGCTTGAACTGATACCCCTGCTCACAGAATTCAATGCTTTAAAGTTTTATTTACAAACTCAAAAAGAGAATTTTTCGCTCGCCTGCTTAAAGGCGTCCTTGGTTTTGCATTTGAGCATCTCGCAAAGAGTCATTTTGTTTTTCACTATCATAATAGCCGCTACACTGCCCATAAGGCCTGCCATCATCCCGATTATAGCCCCCGAGGCAAGAACGCAGTTTTTCATGTTTTTCATTCCGCTTACTTCCCTTCTCTTAAAAACTTCACCGCAATCGGGTGAAAAACTGTGGTTTACGTGGTTATTATCACCGAAAAGCCCTTAATTATGCGAAAAAGTGCAAAAAAAGCTATTGACAAAACCAACCTTTGATAGTATAATATGTTTTGCGTCTGCAGATATTTTTGTTTTTTAAGGAGGTCGCAGAAGTGGAACCGCTTAAAACGGAAAAGCTTGATTTGCGTCGCTTCCTGAAAGACGAGATTTCTTGCGTAGACTTTGAGTTCAACCGTGATGTTAGCGGACTGGACGACGATTTTGAAAACGGCACGGCTTTTATTAAAGGCTCTGTCGTTAATCACGGTGGCTACTTTGAGTTGAGTGCCAATACCGAGGTTAAAGCAACTGCACTTTGTGCCCGTTGCTACAAAGCCTTCCCCTTTGAGTTCTGCTTCCAAACGGTTCAACCCGTTACGGACAAGCTGGAGGACGAGGACACGGAGGATTACCTCTTTATCAAAGAAGGTTTCCTTGTGTTGGATGACTTCTTTGAAAGTTGCATTATTCTCGAAAAGCCCACTAAGCTCCTTTGTCGTGACGACTGTGCCGGACTTTGCTCCAAGTGCGGTGCTGACCTGAATAACGGTGATTGCGGTTGCGTTCATAAGGAGATCGATCCCCGACTTGAAAAGTTGAAAGACTTTTTCAAATAATTTTGTAAAGTATATTTTGATATATCCGGTAAGGAGGCGTTTTTGACATGGCAGTTCCTAAGAGTAAAGTTTCTAAGGCAAGAAGAGATTCGAGACGTTCTTCCGTTTGGAAGCTCGATATGCCCGGTATGACAAAGTGCCCTAAGTGCGGTGAGTACATTCTTTCCCACAGAGTTTGCAAGAGCTGCGGCAACTATGCCGGTGCGGAAGTCATCAATACCGAGTCCAAAAAAGCGTAAACTTTTAGCTTTGGATTTATAGGGGGCAGTAATGCTCCCTATCAGGGACGCGTGCTTGCCTTTCGGCGGCACGCATTTTTGTTTTCCGTAATTTTTCTTTTTTGAAGGTAGTTTTATGGTCACGATTGCTTCGGTTTGCAAAAAAAGTGCGGCTTTTAAAGCGGGGCTTAAAAGTGGAGATCTTCTTGTTTCCGTCAACGGTAACGAAATCAACGATGTGCTGGATTACCGTTTTTACACGGTTGACAGCCACCTCTCCTTGGCTTTGATACGGGACGGAAAAGGAATCAAGGTAGAAATCCACAAACCCGAGTACGATGAGCTGGGACTTGAATTTGAGAGTTTCCTCATCGACCAAAAGAAAAGTTGCCGCAACGGTTGCATTTTTTGTTTCATCGACCAGAACCCCAAGGGAATGCGGGAAACCGTTTATTTCAAGGACGATGACGAACGGCTCTCCTTCCTTCACGGTAACTACGTTACCATGACTAACTTGAAGGAAAGCGACATCGACCGCATCATAAAAATGCACATCTCTCCCCTTAACGTGTCCGTCCACACAATGAACGGCGAATTAAGGAAGACCATGATGCGCAACAAAAACGCAGGTGAGGTGCTCAGATTTTTAAAGCGCCTGTCTGACAACGGCATCGAAATAAACGCACAGCTCGTTCTTTGTGAGGGCTTGAATGACGGCGATGAGTTGGTTTACAGCATGGAACAGCTCTACGCCTTGGAGACGCTCAACAGCGTTTCCGCTGTCCCCGTGGGAGTCACCGCACACAGAGAAGGACTTTACCCCTTAAAGCCCTACTCAAAGTCGGGTGCAGAGGCTGTAATTGCCACAGTGAACGCTTTTGGAGACAAGTGCCTTGCTGAACGTGGCTCAAGGATTTTCTTCGCCGCTGATGAGTTTTATCTCAAAGCGGAGCAGGAAATCCCCGAAGAAGAGTTTTACGAAGATTACCCACAGCTCGAAAACGGCGTGGGGATGCTCCGTTCACATTACGAGGAGTTTAAGTACGAATTAGAATGCTTTGCCGAGGATTTAAATGGCGAAAAAGCAGAAATAGAACGTGACGTTACGCTTATCACAGGCAAAGCGGCAGAAATGCACATAAAATCCCTTGCGGAAATGCTCTGCAAGGAGTTTCCAAGGGTAAAATGCTCCGTTGAAGCCATCGAAAACCGCTTTTTCGGTCCTACCGTCACAGTCAGCGGACTGGTTACGGGAGGCGACATAATTAACCAGCTTAAAGGCAAAAGCTACGGCAAAGAGCTTGTTATCCCCTGCAACATGCTCAGATACGAGCGTGACCTTTTCCTTGACGGCGTAAGCGTAGAGGAGCTTGAAAAAGCCCTCGGGGTCAAGGTTTTGATAGGCGAAAAGGAAGGCGGCTCTCTCGCAGAAAAGATTTTAGGGAGGTCACTTACATGAAAGGAATAGTTGCGGTAGTAGGCAGACCCAACGTAGGTAAAAGTACATTTTTTAATAGAATAGCAGGTTCAAGAGTTTCCATCGTTGACGATACTCCCGGCGTTACCCGTGACCGCATTTATTTTGAAACCGATTGGAACGGCAGAGAAATCATTATGATAGACACGGGCGGCATTGAGCCCGTCAGCGACAACCTCATTTTAAAGCAAATGCGCCTTCAAGCAGAAATGGCTATCGCCTCTGCTGACGTTATCATCTTTATGACAGAGATTCACACAGGAGTTACGGCAGACGACCGAGACATCGCAACCATGCTCAAAAAGAGCAAGAAGCCCGTTGTTTTGGCGGTAAACAAGGTTGACGGCGTAGGCGACGTTCCTCCTGAGTTTTACGAGTTTTATGAGCTTGGCATGGGCGACCCCATTGCCCTCTCCGCAGTGCACGGTTCGGGCACAGGCGACCTTCTTGACGAGGTAGTTAAGCTTTTACCCCCAGATGACGGAGAAACCGTCGAAAACGACCACATCAAGGTTGCGGTGATAGGCAAACCCAATGCCGGAAAAAGCTCGCTCATCAACAGAATTGCGGGCGAGGAGCGAGTTATTGTTTCTGACATTCCCGGCACTACCCGTGACGCCGTGGACACACGGGTTGAAAACCAAAAGGGCAAATACGTGTTTATTGACACCGCCGGCATCAGACGTAACGCCAAAATTGAGGATAAAATCGAAAAGTACAGCGTTATCCGTGCTAAAGCTGCGGTTGAACGTGCAGACGTCTGCCTCATTCTCGCAGACGCCAATGAAGGCATTACCGCCCAGGATGAGCGCATTGCAGGAATCAGCCACAACGCAGGGAAGGCTTCCATCATCGTTGTAAACAAGTGGGACACCATAGAAAAGGACAACAGCACCTTTAACGAGTTCAAGAAGGACGTTTACGAAGCTTTGTCTTATATGACCTATGCGCCCTTACAGTTCATTTCCGCAAAGACGGGTCAGCGTGTTGACAAGCTTTTCGACCTCATAAACAAAGTACACGAGCAGGCTTCGACACGTATTTCCACCGGCATGCTCAATGATGTCCTCAACGATGCGACAGCAAGGGTTCAGCCCCCTACGGACAAGGGCAGACGGCTTAAAATTTACTACATGACGCAGATAAGCATAAAGCCACCCACGTTTGTTATTTTCTGTAACAACGCAGAGCTTTTCCATTTCTCGTACCAGAGGTACATCGAAAACTGTCTGAGAACCACTTTTGGTTTTGAAGGCACTCCCATAAAGCTCATTATCCGACAAAGAGGCGAAAACGACGCAATGTAACGCCTCTATACCACAAATCAAACCAAGGACGGTGAAATCTCTTTATGTGGTACGCTTGGGTTTCCGACAAAATAGGACTTAACGCCTTGCTTTTCAAGGAAGCGGGCACGGTTTCTGCTACCGTAGTGGCTTTAGAGCTGTTGCTCTGCGTCGTAGGCGCATACCTTATGGGTAGCTTTAATTCAGCTGTCTTCATTTCCAAACGGCTCTACGGCAAAGATGTCAGGGATTACGGAAGCGGAAACGGCGGTCTTACCAACATGCTCAGAGTCTTTGGTAAGAAAGCGGCTCTTTATGTACTCATAGGCGACATGCTCAAATCTGCTTTGGCAGTTTTTTGGGGCGCTTGGGTGCTCGGCGGTGTTTTCTCCCCCGAAGACGGCGCATACCTTGCAGGTCTTTTCTGCGTGCTTGGTCACATCGCACCGATTTTTTATCGCTTCAAGGGCGGAAAAGGAGTTCTTGCCGCTGCAACTATGATTTTGTTGCTTAACCCGACAGTTTTTCTTGTGCTGTTTACGGTTTTTGTCGTGGTAGTGGCAATTTCCAAGTACATCTCGCTGGGTTCTGTCCTCTGCGGTTTTATTTACCCCTTCCTCATCTGGCTGTACCACAGCCAATACAAAAGCGAAGACAATCAAACCTCGTTTTTTGTGATGATTTTCGCCTTCGTTATTGGTTTTTTGGTAATCTTTATGCACAGAGAAAACATTGACAGACTTGCCCACGGTAAAGAAAACAAGCTTTCCTTCGGTAAAAAGAAAGCTCAGCCACAGGACGGGTCCGTTGACGAAGAAGATGATGATTCGGACGAAGACGACGACTACGAAGACGACGACTACGAAGACGGCGATGATTCGGACGAAGACCTTGAGGACGAGGACTGACGCAAAATCAAACTAAACTTAACATTCAAGATAAACTAACCCCTCTCAAAAAATGAGAGGGGTTCAGACCGCTGACAAAGGCGCAGAGCACGAAAAATAAAAACAAACTTACTGCATTAAAGATGAAAAATCGGGGCAATGCCCCGATTTTTCTGCCATTTACCTTATTTTTTCGTTCAAAACGAACCTC
>JAFXKQ010000104.1 GCA_017531625.1 Clostridia bacterium
AACGACAGTTCAATAAAATTTAGTAATACATTTTTGTGGTAGATTTCCAACCTAAAGGGATTACAGACGAAACGGTTGTTCTTTTGAGTAGGGAAAAGGCCGACGATTATGTCCGCATTTCTGTTCATACAAAAGATTTGATGGCGTCACAAGAACAGTAGTCTGACATACAATTTTGCGTTAGGAGGGACAAGAGGTGGAAGATGGTAAAATTATAGAAGCACATAAATTTTGTTCCAATCATAAAAAAGCATTGTTGAATGACCCAAAGTGCGGTTGCTTCTTTTGTTTAAAGATTTTTGACCCAAAGGAAATAACAAACTGGATTGAAGATACAGAAGGAACAGCAATTTGTCCTTATTGTGATGTTGATTCTGTCATAGGGGAAAGTTCGGGTTTCCCTATTACAAAAGAGTTCTTATCAAAGATGAATGAGTATTGGTTTTAATAAAGCTCGTTCGTTAGTAGACTCCCTAATTAAAGGGACAACTGTTGAGACGGTAGTCCTTTTGAGCAGAGGAAATTCCGATGATTGTAGGAAGGAAAACAAAATGCTTTATGATCAAAGAAGCAAATACAAGTCTTGGAGCAATCTAAAAAAGCAGATGAATGATTTGCTTTGTGATTCTCTTAAAGATAAAATTTCTTATTTCTACACCAGTTATCACGAGGTTCATAATGCTTATGGCAGAGCGACCATTAACTACGGTAAAAAAGAACTGGTGGCCTTTCGTGGGTGGAGATGTATGCACAGGAACAGGAAGCATCTCGAATTTATCATGAGGGACAAAAGGGGTCTTATGGGGAATTATATGATGAATTAGAAAAAGGAAAATGGATGCCCGAGTGTAAACTGTGTGATGCTGATTTCATCAACTCCCTTACCATTTATCTCAAAACCGACATCGCAACATCCTTGAATTCTGACAACTATTTGTTGCGTGTGTTCGCATACATGGACCGACGAGTAGGAAAGAGAACGCTCATTAAGATTAAGGACAAAGTGGAAAAACTGCCCGAATGGGTGAAGAAATTCTATCAAATTCGCTGTGAGGCAGACGGCATTGTTTTCCTCCCTAAACCAATGATAGACAAGACAGTTGTCCTTTTGAGCAGAGGAGATTCCGAGTAATTAACAAATTAAGTTGAATGCGAAATCAGAGAAAAGTGAGTTTTTTGGTTTCTTTGATGGTTCGTTTTGTTTTTGGTGAAACGGAGGTGGCTTGAAAATGAGCTTTGACCTTGAACGTGTTTCCGCAATGGAAGGCGAATTTGACAGGGCAGTAAAGGCGGTCAAAGATTTACGCCTTGCTTTGGAGGCTTTTTCCGAAACGGGGGAGGCTTTTGAGGTTTTGGATTCTTACTTTCAAAGCCCTGCCTGGGTGGAGGATTACGATTCCGCCGTTCCTCCTTACTCCGTTAAGTGCGGTGTATTATCTCAGGACGGTTTGTACAACCTATTTTCCGAACGGCGTGAGCTGTTACGGCTCATGGCTGATTTTTCGGAAAAGGGAGGTAATTTATCTTGAACGGCGGTCATGTCGGTAACACTTTTGACAGAATCTACGAGGCGGTCAGGCAGATTCCCTACGGACGGGTGGCTTCTTACGGTACTGTGGCATTTCTGGCCGGTAACCACCGTCTTGCGCGAGTGGTCGGTTATGCTCTGCACCGAAATCCCGACCCGGAGGGGATTCCGTGTTACAGGGTGGTTTTTAAGGACGGTAGAATTTCCGACGCTTTCGCTTTTGGCGGTGGTAACCGTCAGAGGGAGCTTCTCCAACAAGAGGGCGTGGAATTTGACGGCGACAGGGTTTTGATGGAAAAGTACGAGTGGCGTCCTTCGCAGTCGGGATTAAACGGTAGTTCATTTTCTTTACGATGACTTTCTTAAAAAAGGTTTTATGCGGCGGTTTTTAGATTTACAGCGAAAATCCCGCCGTTACATAAACAAAGATAAAGGTACTTTTGTTTCGAACAATTAATTAATTTAAAAGGTGGGATTCTTTTATGAGCAAAAAAGTTAATGACAAGGTTTCGGTTACAAGAAACGACCTGAGAAAGCTTGCGGCGGCTGCCATCTGTCTTGCGCTGTGCATGGTGCTTCCCTTCTTCACGGCGCAGAATCAACAGTTGGGCAATGCAATGTGCCTTATGCACATTCCTGTGCTTCTTTGCGGTTTTATCTGCGGTTGGCAATACGGCGCTTTAATCGGATTTGTTGCGCCGTTGCTTCGTTACCTTGTTTTCGGCATGCCTCCTCTTATGCCCGTTGGTGCCGCAATGGCGTTTGAACTTGCGGTTTACGGTTTGGTTACGGGGCTTTTGTACAAGCTTCTGCCCAAGAAGGTTCCTTACATTTACGTGTCCCTCGTTTCTGCCATGCTGCTCGGGCGTGTTGTTTGGGGCTTGGTCAAGTACCGCATTGCAGGATTCCAGGACGGAAGTTTCGGTTTTGATGCCTTTGTCAGCGGTGCGTTTACCGTTGCTGTTCCCGGCATCATCATTCAAATTTTGCTTGTTCCCGTCTTCGTTTTGGCGCTTAAAAAAGCCAAGCTGATGGGCGAGGACTGATTCTTTCGATTAAGGCGCTTAAAGTTTTTATTTGAAGAATTTTACATACAAATTTATTCTTTTTGGAGTGTTTGAGTTATGAGCATAAAAATCGCTATAATGGGCTACGGTAATCTCGGCAAGGGCATTGAATGCGCCATCAAGCAAAGTCACGACTTGGAGCTTACGGCTGTTTTCACCCGCCGAAATCCCGAAACCGTAAAAATACTTACCGAAGGCGTTAAGGTTTACCCTGCGGAAGAAGTTTTTGAACACAAGGGCGGGATTGACGTTCTTATCCTTTGTGGCGGAAGCGCTACGGATTTGCCGAAGCAGACTCCGGAATTTGCAAAGCATTTTAATGTGGTGGACAGCTTCGACACCCATGCCAGAATCCCCGAACATTTTGAGGCGGTGGACCGTGCGGCAAGAGAGGGCGGAAAGGCTGCTCTCATTTCCTGCGGTTGGGACCCCGGTATGTTTTCCGTCAACCGACTCTACGCTTCTGCGGTTTTGCCCGAAGGCAAGGATTACACATTTTGGGGTAAGGGCGTGAGCCAGGGGCATTCCGATGCCATCAGGCGCATTGACGGCGTTCTCGATGCAAAGCAGTACACCGTTCCCGTTGACAGCGCTCTCGAAGCGGTCAGGAGTGGGAAGAACCCTGAGCTTTCCACAAGACAAAAGCACACCCGTGAATGCTTTGTTGTTGCGGCTGAGGGTGCTGACAGAGAAAGAATCGAAAACGAGATAAAAACCATGCCGAATTACTTTGCGGATTACGACACTACGGTGCATTTTATTTCCGCAGAGGAGTTGGAGCGTGAGCACAGCGGGATCCCTCACGGCGGTTTCGTCATTCGCTCAGGGAAAACGGGGTGGGACGGCGAGTTTTCCAACATCATAGAATACAGCTTGAAATTGGATTCTAACCCCGCTTTTACTTCATCGGTAATTGCTTCCTGCGCCCGTGCCATTCATCGGATGAGCGTTGAAGGAGCTGTTGGCTGTAAGACACTGTTTGACGTACCGCCTGCTTACCTTTCGGCGTGTTCAGCAGAGGAACTGAGAAAGAAGTTACTTTAATCCGTAAGAGGCTGCCGTAAACCTTTTGACCTGCGGCAGTCCTTTTAGTTTGATTCGGTTTTGCGGAGGCAGTAGTGGTTTATGAAGTACGGCAGGGTAAAAAAGGGGCGGTTTGTTCAGCGTCCAAACCGTTTTATTGCTCTCGTGGAAGTGGACGGAGAGGTACAGCGGGTTCACGTCAAAAACACGGGGCGCTGTAAAGAAATTTTGGTTCCCGACTGCACGGTTTATCTTGAGGAATGCAACTCGGAAAAGCGTTCCACCCGTTTTGACCTCATTGCGGCGGAAAAGCTTACCGACGGAAGGGCGACGCTTATCAACATTGATTCTCAGGCTGTAAACGACACGGCGGAGGAGTGGCTGAAAAGGGGCGATTTGTTTTCGGCAGATGCCGTGATCAAGCGAGAGGTTACTTACGGAAGTTCTCGGTTCGATTTTTACGTGGAGGACGGAGAACAACGCACTTTTCTCGAAGTGAAGGGCTGTACTCTTGAAAAAGACGGGGTTGCAATGTTTCCCGATGCGCCAACGGAACGGGGAGTCAAGCATTTGACGGAGCTTGTGAGCTGTATCAAAGACGGATTCCGTGCGGT
>JAFXKQ010000105.1 GCA_017531625.1 Clostridia bacterium
AATTCTCGGCGTTAATCAACCATTCTTTCCCTTGGTCCGTGAGTAGCTCCGAACAGGTTTCAAGGTTCACGGAGAGAGGGCAGATTCCTTTTGACGTGCCAATCTCGCCCTCACCGTAGTAGAAGACGAATCCCGTCGGGCTGAGGTAAAAGCTTCTGCTGTTGAAAAACTTGCGTAATCGCCTTTCGTAGTCCGAAAAAATGCTGGCAACTCCACGCTCTCCTCGGTTTTTTGCGTCTTCCGCCAGAAGTTTCATCAGCTCGGGTTTTGTTCTCCGCTTGAAAAGCTTTTCAAGGCGCAAAAGGTTTCCGTTGCTCTTGTCAAATGTTTGGGAAAGCCGAGCGATGGAGGAAACCGTGCCGTTGGTCATTCTGACATCAAAGTAGCACGAAAAGAGGTAGCTGTTCTCAAAGGCGGGAACGGTTTTTATCACCGCGCCGTAAGGAACAAAATCTTTGCTTTCTGAGCTTTTTTCCGCTTTTTTGCAAAACGGGCCTCGGCAATAATTCAAAAAGCCCTCGCTAATTCGGGTGTAAAGCCCGTTTAGGGATTTCGCAAAGGCGTCGTCTCTTTCGGAAAGTGACGGTAAAGCCACGTTTACCACAGCAAGAGTTACTCCGTCCTTTTGGAGAACTTCCTTTTCCGTTTTTATGGTGGGGCTGAAACTGTAAAATGCCATTTAGTTCCTCCCTTTTTCGCAAAAAGTTTAAGCCAAAGAATCAAGTCGAAATCTAAGCTGAAAACTGAGGTAAAAACCAAGCCAAAAAAGCTTACGCTTTAAGTTTATGCGGAGGGGGAACGGTTTCAGAACCAAAAAGGGCGGTTTAAATCAAGGGCGCAAAGTTTTTTAAAGTTTTTCCTTTCTGCCTAAGGTCTTTTTGGGCACGGCAATCAGAAAATCCTGCAATCCTTCGGGGTTAAGCGGGAAAACGGGGCTCATGTAGGGCGCACCAAAACTCTTTTTACGGCAGAGAAGCAAAACCGTAAGCCCGAATAGCAAAAGAATCCCGTAGACCCCTGCAATGTATGCGGCAATAACAAAGGCAAAGCGCAGAAGCACGGTTACGTTTGCAAGAGCCGGAACGATGAAGCTGGTTACCGCCGAGAAGGCAACAATCAGCAAAACCGAAGTTCCCGCAATCCCGGCTTGAACCACCGCATCGCCCAAAATGAAGGAAGCGACGATTCCCACCGAGTCGCCCACGGTGCGGGGCATTCGCACACCTACTTCCCGTATTGCTTCAAAAACCACGAGCATAACAAGCACTTCCACGATGAACGGGAGTGAAATGTCTTCTTCCAGCTTTTCAAGGGATTCCATAAGAGGTGCGGGAATCACAAACCGCTGGTGGTACATTGCGGCGGTAAAGAGGGCGGGAAGCAGAAACGACACCAAAAAAGAGAAAAAACGCAAAAATCGCATAAAGCTTGCGTAGTAAGGGCTTTTGAGGTAGTCCTCTGCGGATTGAATGCTTTCTGCAAAAACGTAAGGGACAGTGAGCACAAAGGGGCTTCCGTCGCAAATCAGTGCAACCCGTCCCGCAAGAAGCTTTGACGCCACTTTGTCCACCTTTTCCGTACTGCCCGCCACGGGAAAAAAGGGAGAGCTTTTACCGCAGAGCAGTTGTTCGAGGTTTGCGCTGTCCACAACACAGGCGGCAGAAGCGGTTTCGAGACGGTTTTTTATGTCGTTGACCAGTTTCATATCTGCCCTGCCTTCCACATAGCTTATAAAGACGCGGGTTTTTGTAAGACTGCCCACGGTCAGGGGTAAAACCTTCAATGCGCTTGAACGGATTATGCGTCTCAGACTCGCCACGCTTGTTTCGCCGTTTTCGTTGAAGCCCGCACGGGGGCCTTTTACGGTTACGTCGCTGTTTGGTTCGGAAACGCTACGCATGTCGATTTTGTCCGCAGGAACGGTTACTGCGTAAAGTGAATCCGTTTCAATCGCCGCAAAGACGTTGCCCGAAAGAACCGCGGTCGCTCCCTCGGAGTAGGAGTTACACACCGTAAAGGCGGCACTTTCCAAGATTGATGAAAAATCCCCTTTGAAAAGCCCTAAATCAAGGCGTACAAGGGGTTTTACCACCTGCTCCGAAATGTACTCACGGTCGCAGGTGTTTTTGATGAAACAGATAAATCCGCCCTTTATTTCACGCAAGGCGAAGTCATCACAGGAGGCAAAGTCCGCCTCAAATTTTTGCCTTATGGAAGAAAGAACCTCGTTTTGCAATTTTTATCACCCCGTATAGTATTTGCCTGAAAAGGGTAAAATATTCGACAAAATTATCGTTCAGTTGTCTTGACATAATGCCTATTCAAGGTTATAATTATTCTTGAATGAAAATGTTTACGAGGTTGTAAAAATGAGACTTAAAATAATTTCTTGCCTTATTGCTTTGGCTATGATTATTGCAACGGTTGCCGCTTGCACAACGATTCCCATGGACAATCCGAACAGCTCTGAGGATGCGCCTGATTCTTCGCTTGAAGCGAGCGTTGACGAAAGCTCAGAGAGCGTAGCTTCCGAAAGCGAGGATTCTTCCGAGGAAGAAAGCGAAGAATCCGTTTCTGAGCCGAGTGAAGACTCAAGCGTTGAGGAGTCCGCTTCCGAGGACGAGTCCAGCGAAGAAGAATCCGGCGAGGACGTGAGCGAGGAGAGTTCAAAACCTGTTTTCACCGGTGACCCTGAGCCTGTGACTCCCGTGCCCGGCTACATTTCAACGGATTCTGTGGATTCCTACTTCAACGATTCCGTTTTTGTGGGTAACTCCATCATGTACGGCTACGACCGCCGTGTTCAGAGCTGGCGTAATTCTTATCCCGACATTTTGGGCACAGCAAAGTTCTTCTGTGCAGGAAGCTTTGGGTTCTACAACAACTCAAACCCCATTGATGACGAGTCAACTCACCCCTCTTATCAAGGCGTTAAGTACAAAATCGAAGACATGCCTGCGGTTATGGGCGTAAAGACGGTTTACCTCAATCTGATGGGCCTTAACGACCTTGGAATGTACAGCCCTGAGAGCGAGTGCGCAAGACTTACGGCTGACTGCGTTATTGAAACCATTGAGAAGTTGCAGGCAAACTCCCCCGACGTGGAAGTGGTGGTTCTCAGCGGAACCTACATGTTCAACCACTCAAAGGGTAAGTTTTCAAAACTCCGCAATGTTAACCTCAGCAAGCTTAACCAGTACATTCTGGATTACTGCAACGAAAAAGGCCTTGACTACGTTGACATTGCAAACCCCTTGCTTGCCACCGACGATTACCTCGCTGACGAGTACTGCTCCGATGATTACTGCCACATTAACGAAAAGGGCTACATCATCTGGACTGAGCTTTTGAGGGATTACGCCCGTGCGAAGCAGGACGGCACGTGGAAGAACCCCAAGGAAATGAGAATTATCTACACTGAGAAATAAGCTTTAGGTTTTGGAGCTTGGTTGGCGTTTCTGATTTTTGATTATAAGGAGAAATTTAATAATGAAAAAATTTTTGAGCCTTTTATTGGTTTTGGTCTTTTCTCTCTCAGCGCTTTGCGCTTGCGGCGGAAGCGGCGACGATAACTCTGCAAGCGAGGATGCGTCCTCTGTGGCGGCGGTCCTCAGTTGCACGGTTTCCGAGTTGAAGGATGAGTTGTTTGAGCTTTCCTCCGCAGGCAAGGAAAACATGCTTGAGAGCGGCGAGGGTGCAATCCTCGACAACACGGGCATCGCTAAGGAACTTTACGAAGAAGGTTTTTACGCCAGCGACGTTGGCGGCGTTTCTATCGAAACAATCATGTTCTTTAAGGCTGTTGATGAGACAGCAGCGGCTTCCATCAAGGCAAAGCTCGAAGCTAAAAACGCTGAGTACGTTGCACAGTCCAAGAACTACAACGAAGACAATTACGCTATGGCAAACAACGGAGTGGTTGAACAGCGCGGCGTTTACGTTTACATGATCATCTCTCCCAAGGTTTCTGAGCTGGCGGCTGCCATCACCGGAAAATTCTAAGGGGTAAAAAAGACTTTATACGGTTTTGGTTTTAAGTTTTAAGAAGATTTAAGGGCTTTAAGTTAAAGACTTTAATTCCAAGCAAGAGAGGAATTTTAAAGTGCAGAACAACGAAAACAAAGGAAACAACACAGTCCTCAGACTGATTCTCTGTCTGCCGATAATTTTAATAATTTATTTTGCCATTAGCTTCTCCAACGCAGACATTTCCGCTGACGAGGTTTCGGCAGTAACTCTTACCTTGCCAAGCGGTAAAACGCTTGACTTTGAAGAAAAGGCAGACGTGGCTTTTTACGTGAATTTGTACCTGGATTCTGACGATTTGAGTAAGAAACTGCGTGACGTTGAGGGAGAGACTCCTCTTAAAGTCAGCTTGAAGCTTGAAGAACGCACCATTGATTACTCTGTTTATCCCGAACTCAATGAAAGCGGCTGTTTTCTTGAACGTGCAGACGGCGGTTACGCCGTAATCGGTGAGGTCACAGCCACCGAGCTTCTTTCACGTTCCGAGTGCGAGTACCTTTACGAGGAAAGACTTTTGCCTTCGCTTTATCTGCAAAGCGGTGAAAAATCCACAGAAGTGCTTCCCCAGACTTATTCCTGGCAGTTCAAAAAGCTTGACGGCGCTTTTTACAGCGACACCGTCAGCGAGTACAGCAGGACAGAGGGTTCTTACAGCTTTTACGCCTCTGAGGGCGGAGAATTTGTTTTCTCTGTTGAGCCTACGGAGTACACGGTTACTTTCTACGGCGAGGACGGCAACGCTCTCGCTACCGACAGCATCGGGTCTTTGATTTTTCCCACCGACACAGAGCTTACTGCGAAGGTAGAAGCCAGATGGGAGACGGACACGGTTGCCGGCTACGGCGGTAACGCTTCCTACTCCTTTAAGCTTCTCTACGACGTGCTTCCCGAAATCAGCGTTTCTACTCAGACGGTTAAGACGGGCGACGTCATTGTAGCTACTTTTAAGCATTTCAGCGACAACGAGGAAATCAGCCTTGACACCTCTCTTAAAACCTCTGAGCTTAGGATAAATTACGACGGTAACACGGCGTTTGCGTATCTTCCCGTGTCCCTTGAAACAGAAACGGGTGAGTACGATTTAGTGTTCAAGGTGGGAAGCGAAACCAAGAGCTTCAAAATCGGAGTTACAAGGATCGAAAGCGAGTTTGCAAACGTAACTTACGATGCTCAGAAGTACACAGACGCTTCGACCCCCGAAGCCATTGAGGAGTACGAAAAGCTCCTTGCTACGGTTAACGAAACCGTTATGTCCCCTTACTTCGAAGCAGGAGTTGGGTTTGAAAGTCCCACGGGAAGAAGCGTGCTTCACAAATTCGGAACAGAGATTCTCGCAAACGGGATTCCGCCCAGCAGTTACCTCTTGGGAATCGATTACGGAATGCAAGAAGGCGACAGCGTAAAGGCGGCAGAACGTGGTTACGTAGTTTTTGTGGGCGAGACGGTGAAGACGGGCAAGACCGTAATTCTTGAACACGGCTACGGCATTAAAACGTACTACTACCACTTGGACGAGACAAAGAACGTAAGTGTGGGTTCAATCGTTCAAAAGGGCGTTAACATCGGAATTGCCGGCACTACGGGGCTTTCTGCGGGAACCGGACTGCACTTTGCGGTTTCCGTGAACGGAGTGTTTGTCAATCCGCAGGGCTTCTTTGATGAAGGCATCAGGGTTCCAAAGGCCTAAGGTTTGAGTCCGGCGGGTTTGAAGAACTTTCAAAAGAGGCAAAATAAACAAAAGACAAAAAAGAAAACCAAGGCAGACACCTTGATTTAAAACCGTAAATTCACCTGAACAATTAAAAAACAAGAGAACAACAAAGGAAGCGTCAGCAAGTAAAACCTGCAGACGCTTCTTTTTTGTTAATGAAATTCAATTACTTAGCGGGTTTTTCCTCAATAAGTTTGTTTAACTCGTCCATAAAGGCGGTAATGTCCTTAAACTGACGGTAAACCGAGGCGAATCTGACGTAAGCAACCTCGTCAAGCTCTTTGAGCTTGCGCATAACAAGTTCTCCAATGTAGGAGGTGGGAATCTCGTTTTGTAACGAGTTTTGGAGCAACTGCTCGATCTCTGTAACGATGCGCTCCATGTCGTTTCTGGAAACCTGACGCTTGTCGCAAGCACGGATGATGCTCATCAAAAGCTTGTTACGGTCGAAAGGCTCACGGGAAGTGTCCTTTTTTACAACTACGATGGGAACGATTTCGATAATCTCGTAGGTGGTGAAGCGCTTGTGGCAGTGGAGGCATTCACGGCGGCGGCGAATGGAGGAGCCGTCAGCGTTTGGTCTGGAATCAACAACCTTACTCTCGGGATGTGCACAGCCCGGACATTTCATCTTAATTCAATCTCCTCTCGGAAGTGTTTTTGACAATCATAATATTACGTAAACTCAGTATAACACAAAGGATTGTGTTTGTAAAGAAAGGAATTACAATTTCTATGAAAAATTTTCAAATTAAACGTTTTTTTAACAGTTTGACAGCACTTTCTCGGAAAATTCTGTTCTTTGGAGCCGGTGCTGTGAGCGTTGTAAGTGTCTGCTTTGTGCTGTACGCTCTTTTCGGGCAGTTTTCGTTTTTTGAAGCTGTGGAGATGAAGCGGTCATTGCTTCTTGTTTTTGAAAACTGGCTTCTCTGCTTGTGCGTGGCAGTTGGCGGCGCGTTCCTTGCGGACGTGGTAATCAAAAGTGATACATAAGAGTTTTAAATGCTTTATTTCAAACGGTTTATTTCTTTTTACCACGGGATTTTCCAAGGTTTTTGCCTTTCATCCTTCCTGCGTCCTTAAAAGACGGTTTCTCCGTCAAGGAAGAACCTCTGCGGGACAAATTCCCCTTTAAGGGCTGAGCCGAGGAATTTTTAGATGAAGCAGAAGTTTTTTTGCCCTTGCCTTGCGATTTAGTCGGGGTTTGAGCCTTAGTCGCCTTTGCCGTTTTTGCGGTCTTTGTCGCTTTCGTTGCCCTTTCCGTTCTTGTCGGCTTTATCGTTTTTTCTTCGGCGGGAGCTTTGGTGCTCTCGCCATGGTAGCCTAATAAGACGGGAATCAAGTCCGTGCGGTGAGCCTTTTCCAGCGCCTTTCTTACGAGAGGCGCATTTTCTTTTCTGTGAGATTGCAACAGCGCGCGCTGTAAACGCTTTTCCTCGTAACTGCGGGGCACGTAAACGCTCTCGCCGTCAAACGGATTTATTCCTGTGTAAAACATACAGGTTGAAGCTGTTCCGGGCGTGGGGTAAAAATCCTGTACCTGCTCGGGATCAAGCGGTTTTCACGAAGGTAGAGCGCAAGCTTTATTGCGTCATCAAGGGTGCTTCCCGGGTGCGAGGACATCAGATAAGGCACGAGGTACTGCTCTTTACCTGCGGCGGCAGAAAGCTCGAAGTATCTCTTTCTGAATCTTTCATAAACCTCAAACTTGGGCTTGCCCATGTATTTAAGCACGTTGTCGGAGCAATGCTCGGGCGCAACTTTAAGCTGTCCGCTGACGTGACGGTTTACAAGGCGTTTGAAAAACTTTTCGTTTTTCTCCGCCAAAAGGTAGTCGAAACGAACCCCCGAACGGATAAAAACCTTTTTTACGCCGTCAAGCTTCTCAATCTTTTCTAACAGCGCAACGTACTCGCTGTGGTCGGCGTTGAGGTTTTTGCAAGGCGTGGGGAAAAGGCAACGTCTGCCGGCGCAAGCGCCATCTTTTTTCTGTTTATCACAAGCGCTGTGTCTGAAGTTGGCTGTAGGGCCGCCAACGTCATGAATGTAACCCTTGAAACCGTCAAGCTGAGTGATGATTTTCGCTTCTTCCAGCACGCTTTTCTCGCTTCTGGAAACGACGCTGCGCCCTTGGTGGTAGGTCAGAGCACAAAAGTTGCAAGAGCCGAAGCAACCTCTGTTGTGGGTTATGGAAAACCTAACCTCTTCAATGGCGGGAACTCCGCCGTCCTTTTCGTAGCAGGGGTGGTAGTAGCGAGCGTAGGGCAAAGAGTAAACCTTGTCAAGTTCTGCTCTGGTCAAAGGCGGCATCGGCGGGTTTTGAACCAGGATGCAATCGTCGTATTCCTCAATTACTGCTTTTGCGGTGATTGCGTCCATGTTGTCGTATTGCACCTTAAAAGCCTTTGCGTAAGCCTGTTTATCCGTCTTCAGTGTGTTGTAATCGTAGGTGGTAATGTAATCAAAATGCGGTACAAAGTCTTTCTTTGCGGTAAAAACCGTACCTCTTATGTCACGGAGCTTGGAAACAGGTACACCTTTATCGAGAAGAAAGGCAATTCGTCTCAGAATGTTTTCGCCCATTCCGTAAGTGAGCAGATCCGCACCGCTGTCCACGAGCACGCTACGTCTTACCTTGTCCGTCCAGTAGTCGTAATGGGCAAAACGCCTTGTGGAAGCTTCGATTCCGCCAAGGATGATGGGAACGTCGCCGTAGGCTTCACGGATTTTGTTTGAGTAAACGATGAGTGCGCGGTCGGGTCTGAGACCCGCTTTACAGCCGGGGGAATAAAAATCGTTGGTTCTGCGTTTCTTCGCCGCCGTGTAATGAGCAACCATGGAGTCTATGTTCCCGCTGTTAACCAAAAAAGCAAGTCTGGGCTTCCCAAAACGCTTGAAGTCGTCGGTGGTGCGCCAATCCGGTTGCGGGATGATGGCAACACGAAATCCCTCCGCTTCCAGCACTCGTGAAATGATCGCTGTACCGAAGGAGGGGTGGTCAACGTATGCGTCGCCCGTGACGATGACAAAGTCGGGACGGTCCCAGCCGAGTTCTTTCATTTCCTCGGCGAAAATCGGAAGAAACTTGCCCATAAAACTAAAACCCTCAAAAAATTAATAAAACTGTAATAAAAAGTTAATAAATCAAACTTGCCAAAGTTTTTTTAGCAAACTTTGAAACTGCGATAAGAAAAACCAATCCGCCGGAAAGGGATTTGACCTCTCCGGCGGAAAAATTTCGTGAAAGGACTGGGAGTTACGCCTGAGCGGCTTCGATGATGGTAGCGAAATCGGGAGCTTTAAGAGAAGCGCCGCCGATAAGACCGCCGTCAATGTTCTTCATGGAAAGAAGCTCAGCAGCGTTACCTGCGTTCATGGAACCGCCGTACTGGATGGTGGTAGCTTCAGCAAGAGTGCAGTCGTAAAGAGCTGCGATCACTTTTCTGATAGCTGCGCAAACTTCCTCTGCCTGAGCGGGGGTAGCGGTAAGACCTGTACCGATTGCCCAAACGGGTTCGTAAGCGATGATGATGTTCTTCATGTCTTCTGCGCTGATCTCGTTGAGAGCAACCTTTGTCTGCATTGCAACGATTTCTTCGGTGATGCCGAGGAGTCTTTCGTCCTTGAGCTCGCCAACGCAGAGGATAACCTTAAGGCCTGCAGCGAGGGCAGCCTTAACACGCTGGTTAACGGTTTCGTTGGTTTCACCAAAGTACTGACGGCGTTCGCTATGACCGATGATAACGTATTCCACGCCAACAGCCTTGAGCATTTCTGCGCTGATTTCGCCTGTGAATGCGCCTTTTTCTGCCCAGTGAACGTTTTGTGCGGCAACCTTAATTGCAGAATCCTTAACTGCTTCAACAGCGGCTGCGAGGTCAACAAAAGGAACGCCAACGATGATGTCGCAACCGTCAGTCTTTTTGTCTGCGATAGTAGCTTTAATGTCGTTTATAAGAGCTGTAGCTTCTGCAGGAGTCTTGTTCATTTTCCAGTTGCCTGCAATAACAGCTTTTCTGGTAGCTTTATTCATGGTAATTACCTTCTTTTTACTTTAATTTTGTGATTTATTTGTCGTTAAGGCAAGCGATGCCGGGAAGTTCAAGACCTTCGAGGAATTCAAGGGAAGCGCCGCCACCGGTGGAAATGTGGGTGATCTTGTCAGCGAAACCAAATTTTACAACGGCTGCTGCGCTGTCGCCGCCGCCGATGATGGAGATTGCGCCGCTGTTTGCTACAGCTTCTGCAACTGCCTTGGTACCCTTAGCAAAATTATCAAATTCAAACACGCCCATAGGACCGTTCCAGATAACTGTGCCTGCGCCCTTGAGAGCGTCAGAGAACGTCTTAACTGTTTCGGGACCGATGTCAAGACCCATCATGTCAGCAGGAATTGCGTTTGTAGGATGAACAGCTTGAGCTGCGTCGTTATTGAATTCCTTAGCGCAAACTGTGTCGGTGGGGAGGAGGAACTTAACGCCCTTAGCCTCAGCC
>JAFXKQ010000106.1 GCA_017531625.1 Clostridia bacterium
CTCAAGGTCCCGTTGGTGAAACCGGCCCTGCCGGCCCCGTGGGTGCTACGGGTCCCGCCGGCCCTCAAGGTCCCGTTGGACCTGCCGGCGCTGACAGCATCTTAGCCTACGCTCAGTTCAGCACCGCGGGTTCTACCTTCACCGACGGAACAGCTCTCCCTCTCACTCTCACCGTTGACGGCACAAACGGCTTAATCGTTCCCGCTGCCACCTCCGCAACTCTCACGGAAGGGGTCTACCTCATTCATTACGAGCTGACGGGAACGCTTTCAACAGCGGGTCAGGCCCTTAGTGTAACGCCCAATCTTAACGGCACTCCCCTCGCTCCCTACGTCACCGAGTTTACGGGAAGCGACGGTTCACTTACCGGAACGGCTCAAAGCACCTTCCTCCTGGACGTTCCCGCAAGCGGAGTGCTGGCATTCAACTTCAGCACCGACGATGAAAGCGGATTAACCGACGCAAACTTTAACGTTACCGTCATCAAAATCGACGAGTGAAACCTTCAGACCGCTGACGAAGGCACAGAGAACAAAAAGAAAAACAAATTGTTTCCTTCGCCAAAAAGAAAAACAACTTGTTTCTTTAGAATTGAAAAATCGGGGTTTTACTGTGACCCCGATTTTTCTGCATTTTACCGATTTTTGTTTCTTAATCTGTCCTTGGTTCTCTTTGCACTTTCGTACTCAAATGTCCAATTCGGGCGGAACGTCCAACCGGTCGGACACGTACTTACCGTTTTTCTTTCGCTGTCTTACACATTCCGAAAGCAGGTACTCCACTTGCCCGTTGAAGGAACGGAAATCATCCTCCGCCCAACTCGCCACCGCTTCGTAAAGCTTTGGTGAAATCCTAAGCGGCACTTGTTTCTTTTGATTATCGGACATGGCTTCACCCTTTTATTAATACAAAGAACCCGAGTTTACCACAGGCTGTGCATCACGGTTTCCGCAAAGAACCACTAAGAGGTTGGAAACCATTGCCGCCTTGCGCTCCTCATCAAGGTCTACCACTTTTTGCTCGCTGAGTCTTTCAAGAGCCATCTCAACCATTCCCACAGCGCCGTCAACAATCATTTTTCTCGCGTCGACGATTGCGGAAGCCTGCTGTCTTTGAAGCATTACAGCCGCAATTTCGGGGGCGTAGGCAAGGTAGGTAATGCGCGCTTCGACGATTTCGATGCCCGCTTCGTTTACTCTGCCCTGAATCTCGTCCTTTATGCGTTCCGCAACAACTTCGCTGGAACCTCTGAGGCTGCCCTCGTCCGCAACTCCGTCCCCCGTTGTGTCAACGTCGGGAGCTACGTCATAAGGATAAATGCGTACAATGTTTCTGAGTGCGCTGTCGCACTGGAGAGAGAGGTACTCCTTGTAGTTGTCAACATTGAAAACCGCCTTCGCCGTGTCAACCACTTTCCACATTACGGCGATTCCGATTTCCACGGGGTTGCCGAGGCAGTCGTTGATTTTCTGGCGGTTGTTGTTAAGGGTCATGATTTTAAGGGAAATGCGCTTGTCAACGCCGACGGAAATGGGTTGAGTTCCGCTGCCGACCTTAATGTTAAGAGCTTCAAGCCCGCTCTTGCTGGAAACGTCTCCGCTTTGGTTAAGCTTGGTGCTTGCCGCAGGGTTTACCGCGGAAACAAAGGGGTTTACCCAGTAAAAGCCCTCGCCTTTAAGAGTGCCTATGTACTTACCGAAAAGGGTAAGAACCAACGCCTCCTGGGGCTTGAGAATCTTAAAGCCGCCAATGCACACCATGGACACAATGAAAATGATAACGCCTGCAACGAGCATTAAAACGCCGGGAAGTTCAAAGGTTTCTTCCGTTGCGAAGAAGACAGGCCCGCAAATGATGAGTGCAAGGGCGCCGACTGCGGCAAAAATCAGAAGAAAGAGCATCATCCAACCGTTTGACTTGGGTCTGAGAATTTTTTCGTTCATAGAAAGCCTCCTGTAAAAAGCCACTTTAAAAGCACTTGAAAACCGATTAAAAAGCTCCTTAAAAATCACTTCAAAAGCTCATTCAAAGAAACCGCTGAAAAGCTTTTTGAAAAGCTACTTGAAAACCGTTTAAAAAGCTGTTTAAAAAGCTGACTGTGCTTTCGTGTTTAATTTTGATATCACAATTATATCAAAGGCATTTCGCTTTGTCAAGAGGGTTTTTAAAAAAATTCAAACTGCAAATTTAGTTCTCTTACTGCTCTGTTTGGGGTTCTTTACGTTCTCTTGGCGTTCTCTTGGCGTTCTCTTGGCGTTCTCTTGGCGTTTTCTTGGCGTTCGCTTGGCGTTCTCTTGGCGTTTTACCCGCCCTTGCGCCTTGGGTTCTAAGTCCTTTGTTCCAAGCCGAAACAGTTGTAAACCGGATTCTCAACCCCTTGGATTTTCTCCGTCAGGTAAGAGATTCTGTCAGCCTTGCGCCTCATTCTTTCAAGGCATCCGAGAATCCGTAAGTTGCTCTCTCTTTCCCTTTCCGCTTCTTTTTTCATTTCCTTTTCACGTTCCCTCTCCCTTTCCCTTTCTTTTTCTCTTTCTTTTTCCGGTTCCCTCTCCTGTCCCTTTGTCGCACTTTGTCGGATTCCGCCGTTTTTGTCGAACTGTCGAATCCCGTCGTTTTCCGTCGCTTTTTGTTTTTCC
>JAFXKQ010000107.1 GCA_017531625.1 Clostridia bacterium
CTGGTGAGAGTCTCTCAAAATCGTTTCTGTAATCTTTATCTTAGCCATTTGTTTACTCCTTAATCTTTAAGCGCACCCGAGGAGTGCTGTTAAAAACCGTTATGTATTAAATTTAGGTGCAATTAAGCAATAACGTAAAGAAGGTCGCCGGCAGCAACGGAAGCACCCTCAGAAACAGCGATTGAAGCGACTGTACCGTCTTTGGGAGAACGGATCTCGTTTTCCATCTTCATAGCTTCTACAATGCAGAGTACGTCGCCGCTCTTAACAGCAGAACCCTGTTTAGCAACCGTCTTAAGCAATGTGCCGGGAAGCGGAGAAACAACCTTTTCGCCATCTGCGGAAACTGCAGCAGGTGCAGGAGCAGCAGCGGGAGCAGGTGCTTCAACAGGTGCAGCAGCAACAGGTGCGGGAGCTGCAACGGGAGCAACCTGAACAGCGGGAGCCTTTGCGCTCTTTACAACGTCGTTAGCTTCAACTTCTACTTCATATTTAACATTGTCGATAGTGACGATATACTTCCTGATCATAACGAAATCTCCTTAAAGTAAAAATAATGTACAATAATACTTTGTTGTTAGCCTATCTTTTTGATAGAGCGAATGCGGAAATTGATTTTTGCATCGCCCTCAGAAGCGGCGATGGCAGCAGAGATAAGAGCAGCCACCTCAGCAGCGGACAAACCGCCGTCGAGCTTGCTGGACTTGGTAATAACCTCTTCCTTTACAACGCTGTTAGCGTTATTCAAAGCCATAAAGCTTGCCCCGTCCTTTCGTAATTGTAGGTATGACGGCTAACGTTTCCGACCTAAAGCCCATATACCGTCCATTTTGTTCTATGATACACCAAAAAACGACTCTTTGCAATAGCTAAAACGAAAAAAAATAATATTTTTTATTTTGTTATTATATTGAAAATCTGCATGAAGCGTGTTATACTTTTGTTGTTCGGATTTTCGACAATTTTTCTTAGAAAGCGAGGGAATATTTTGGCAGGCAGAATCGGAAGAATACTTATCACAGAAGACGAGTTGAGACAGAGGGTTAAAGAACTTGGTGAACAGATCACAAAGGATTACGAAGGCAAACCGTTGCTCCTAGTAGGCATACTTAAGGGTTCTGTTGTTTTTATGGCAGACTTGATGAGAGAAATAAAAACCGATTGCAAAATAGATTTTATGAGTGTATCCTCATACGGTTCCGGAACTGTAACCTCCGGCGAAGTTCAGATTATACTTGACCTTCGCAAGCCGATTCAGAACTATGACCTTTTGATAGTTGAGGACATACTTGACAGCGGTGTTACCCTTTCTTATCTCAGACAGCTTCTCAGTGCAAGAGGTCCCAAGAGCATTAAGATTTGTACACTGCTTTATAAACCCGACAGACGCAAGTGTGATATTAAACCGGATTATTGCGGGTTTACAATCCCCGATGAATTTGTTATAGGTTACGGACTTGATGTTGACGAAAAATACAGAAACCTCCCCTACGTTGGCATTTACGAACCCGATGCTGAATAAGTTTTGATACAAGAACAAGACCACCGGATGTACAACCGGTGGTCTTAACTTTTTCTATTTTACAAACTGCTGAAAATCATTAATTTTTAGAAGCTAAATGCTCCAAAACGATAGCTCTCTCATCAAAGGGATGCTTAACCCCCTCCACTTCTTCGTAAAGCTGATGACCTTTACCGATTATGAGTATAACCTCGCCCTCCTCGGCGCGGTCAAGAGCGTACTCAATCGCCTCTTTACGGTCGAGAATTACTTTATGACGGTCATTTTCCTTATCCATTCCCTCTAAAATGTCATTGATTATGTCAGCAACGCTTTCATACCTGGGGTTATCAGAAGTTATGTAAGCAAAGTCAGCGTTCTTTGCAACGATTTCCCCCATGCCGGAACGTCTGAGCCTTGAACGGTTTCCGCCACAACCGAAAACGACAGTTATCTTCTTGGGATTGTACAGCTTTATGGTGTCAAAGAGGCTTTGTACGCTAAGCTCGTTATGGGCATAATCGATGATTACGGTAAAATTACCTGTGTCAGGAATGAGTTCCATACGCCCCTTAACGAAGGTGCGTTTAAGAGCTTTTTCGATAATGTCATAACTGATTCCGTATTCACGTGCAACCGCAATGGCGGAAAGTGCATTGTAAACAGAGAACATACCGGGGATGTTAAGGGAAACCGTAAAAGTCTGTCCCGCCTCCAAACAGTCAAAAGCTGTCTTTAACTGGTTTTCCCCTGCGCTGAAAACAGGATTTGTAGCAACAAAATCAGCTTTTTCATTGAAACCGTAGGTCTTTATGGGGCAAACAGCACCTTCGGTCATAGCATGGTAGTACTTACTGTCAATGTTAGCGAACCCCTGTTTGGTTTGAGTGAAAAGAACACGTTTACAATTAAGGTAATCATCAAAGTCTTTGTGTTCGTTACCGCCGATGTGGTCGGGAGAAAGGTTGGTGAATACCCCGTAATCAAAAAGGATTCCGTCGGTACGGTGAAGCATAAAACCTTGTGATGTAGCTTCAAGGATAGCCACATCAACACCTCGGTCCACCATACTTCTGAAATGCTTTTGTATTTCGTAAGATTCCGGGGTGGAATTGTCGCTGTGAATGACAACATCGTCATAGAAGATTCCGGTCGTACCCATAACACCGACCTTTTTGCCTGCATCCTCAAAGATGTTTTTGAGCATAAAACTGGTACTCGTCTTACCTTTAGTACCCGTAAGCGCAACGGTTGTAAGCTCCTTAGCAGGGTGTCCGAAAAATGCCGCCGAAGCAAGTGCTAAAAAACGTCTGGTGTCCTCAACATAGATAAGGCATGCGTCCTCGGGTAAATCAATAACTTTTTGTACTACAAAAACCCTAACGCCTTTTTCGTAAGAATTTTTTGCATACTTATGCCCGTCCGCTTGGAACCCCTTTATACAAACGAACATGGTGTTCTCTTTCGCAAACTTTGAGTTATAAATAATGTCCTCTATTTCAGCGTTGAGGTCGAGATTATCAGCCTTGTATTCCAAGCCTTCGAGAATTTTATTAAGCTTCATCAGAAAATCCTCCAATTCATTTATTAAGAAAAACAGAAAATGCTTTGTCGTCAAGTTCTCCGTCAAAAACAAAATTAGAAACGCCGGTCATGTAAAGACAATTTTTGTCCGTGTCCCAAAAAATTTCAATGTCACCGCCCAACTGGTGCACAGTAACAGCGTTATCGCACCTTCCTGTAAGAAAACCGCCTACGGTCGAAACGCAACAACCGGTGCCGCAAGCCAAAGTTTCTCCGCAGTTGCGTTCCCATGTGCGAAGTCTCAGGTTCTTTCTGTCTATGACCTGCGCAAACTCTACATTTGCCTTTTGAGGGAATACGTGGGAATGCTCAATAGCTCTGCCAAAACGCGGTACATCAAAAGAGAAAACATCATCAACAAAGGTGACGCAATGAGGGTTTCCCATTGAAACAGCAGTAAGCTTGAACTCCCTCCCCTCAGCTTGAACAGGCAAATCCAAACAGATTCCATCGCTGTTTTTTATTAAAACAGGAACAAGCTCTGCTTCAAGAACGGGCGCACCTAATGCAGCAGTAATGTTGGTAACCTCGCCGTCCTTTACATCCAAAAAGAGTTCCTTAATTCCGCCGAGAGTTTCAATTTTAAAGTTTGTTTTGCTTGTAAATCCTTTACCGTAAACAAACTTAGCAGTGCTGCGTATGGCGTTGCCGCACATTTCGGCTTCGCTTCCGTCGGGATTGAAAACCCTCATACGGAAATCAGCTTTGTCGGAAGGGCAAATCAAAATCATCCCGTCGCTACCCACTCCGAAGTGTCTGTTTGAAACAAAACGTGCCCAATCGCTATGATTGTCCATTTTTTGAGTCAAAAGTTCTATGTAAACGTAGTCGTTACCCAAGGCTTGCATTTTTGTAAAACGCATAATTTGTCCTCCGTTTGAAAATACAAACTGATTATAACACGAAATGAACAAACTTTTCAATAACAACAGTTGTTTTTCTTTACAATTTTTTGAGAATATGTTATCATAAGGTAAACTTAAACTAATTACACGGAGGACCAAAGGATGGAAAACAGTTTTTTCGCTTTAATGTTCAGAATGAAATACATTGACCGCTGGTCCCTCATGCGTTCCAACATTGCAGAAAACCTCTCAGAGCACTCACTTGAGGTGGCAATCATCGCCCACGCTCTCGCCGTTATCGGCAACACTTATTTATCGAAAAACTATAACGCAGAGCTTATCGCTTTAAAAGCGATTTATCATGATGCACCCGAGATTTTAACAGGCGATATGCCTACCCCTGTAAAGTACTACAACGACGAAATCCGTACCGCTTACAAGGCGGTGGAAAAGACCGCAACAGACAGAATAATAAGTCTTTTGCCGGAAGAAATGAAGCAGACGTACACGGATGTTTTTAACCTCACACAAGAAGAAAAAACGCTTATTAAAGCAGGTGATAAACTTTGTGCGTATATCAAGTGTATGAACGAAATCAAAAGCGGCAACCCCGAGTTCAAAGCAGCTACGCGATCTACGGAACAGTCATTGGAAAAACTAAACTGCCCTGAGTTGGTTATTTTCAAAGAAAAGTTCCTTAAAAGCTTTTTTGAACCGATTGATAATCTGCATCTTTAATTCTTTACGCACAGTTTGCGTTAATTATAACCGCATTAACAATGCTATTTTAAATTGAGTATAGATACGAATTTGAAAAGCCATCTGTATAACAACTCTCTGTGAGTGTTACAGATGGCTTTGCTGTTTATTAATTACCGCTTACTATTCTTTTCGTGATTCATTTCAAAAGTTGAAAACGGGTTTAAATACTGTTGTAATTTTTGCTCTTCATTTTGTTTTTTTACCATTTTCAAAATGCTTGAGTACTCATTACCTGCCACTACAAAATGGTCGTAGAACTCAATTCCGCTTAGTTCGACAGCCTCAGAAAGGGTACGTGTAGTCCAGATGTCATCACTTGACGGCACCGCTTTTCCTTTTGGGTGGTTGTGAGCCAAAACAACGGCAGACGCTTTTGTTTTTACTGCCGCTTCAATTATAGTCCGTACACCGAAAGAAGCCGAATTAACACTGCCTTCGCAAATCTTAATCTCGTTTATGAGTTCGCCCCCACTTGAAAGACACAACAAAAGCACAGTCTCATTTGTAACTCCCGCATAACGCTTCACAAGATAATCCCCTAAGCATTTAGCGTCCTTAAAAACTACACCCGTACCTAAAGAATTTTCTTGATACTTTCTGACAAACTCAGAAATCAGTTTAATAAGTATTGCACTATGTTCACTGATTCCTTTAACTTGCATTAAGTTTTCAATGTCTGCGTCGAGAATCGCAGCAACACTTCCGAAGGTTTCCATCAATTCATGGGCAACGGGATTAGTGTCCTTTCTGGGAATCGCATAAAAAAGTAAGAGTTCAAGCAAATTATGTGGTTCAAAAGAGCCACCGCCTTCACGCAAAAAACGGTTTTTAAGCCGCTCACGGTGTCCTTCGTGAATACCTTTATTTCTTGTGTTCTTCTGCTCTTTGTTTTCCATGGTTATAAGCTCCCATACCGATTTTAGATAAAGAGGTACTTAACGCTGAAAAGTTTAGCACAGCAAGTGTTTTTTGTCAACAAGCAAAAAAGAAGACGGCTTTAAACAAATGCTAAGCCGCCCTCCGAATAGGAAAATGTATTATTGAGCTAACAAAATGAACCCGTGCGCTTAAAGCTTGTCTGCTAATTCATAAATCAGATTCTCCGTTTTTTCCCAACCGAGGCAAGGGTCAGTAATGGATTTGCCATAAACGTGCTCGCCGATGCCCTGTGAACCGTCTTCAATGTAGCTTTCAATCATCAAACCTTTTACCATTTTCTTAATGTCCGCATTCTGGGAACGGCTCGTGATGATTTCTTTGGCTATTCTCATCTGTTCCATGTACTTCTTGGAAGAATTGGAGTGATTGGTGTCAACAACAACCGAAGGATTGGCAAGTCCCGATTCGGCATAAAGTGAGTAAACTTTAAGGAGATCCTCGTAGTGGTAATTTGAAACGTTTTTGTTTGCAAAATCCACATACCCTCTGAGAATAGCGTGGGCATAAGGATTACCGCTGCTTTTTACCTCCCAACCTCTGTAAATGAATGTATGACTGCTTTGTGCAGCTTTAATGGAGTTCATCATAACATTAAGGTCGCCGCCGGTTGGGTTTTTCATTCCGACGGGAACATCAAGACCGCTTGCAACAAGTCTGTGCTCCTGGTTTTCAACTGAACGTGCTCCTACAGCAACGTATGCGAGAAGGTCGGAAAGGTAACGGTGATTATCGGGGTACAGCATTTCATCTGCGCAGGTAAAACCGTAGTCTTTCAGAGCTGTCATGTGCAGTTCACGAATAGCGATAATCCCCTTAAGCATGTCGGGCTTTTCATCAGGGTTGGGCTGATGCAGCATGCCCTTATACCCTGCTCCTGTTGTACGTGGTTTGTTTGTGTAAATTCTCGGGATAATAATAATCTTATCCTTAACCTTATCCTGAACTATGCGTAAGCGTGAAATATAATCAAGTACCGGTTCTTTGTGGTCAGCAGAACACGGACCTATGACAAGCAAAAACTTATCGGATCTACCCTCAAAAACCGCCTTGATTTCATCGTCGCGATTCTTTTTACATTCAGACATTGCTTCGGTAACAGGGTATTCTTCTTTGATTTTCATCGGGATAGGAAGTTTTCTGTAAAATTCAAGATTCATAACAATTACCTCTATTTATGATAAGTTTATAAAGTTAAAGCATAAACTAAAACATTAATTTTTATTGAAAAGTCTTCTTCTTTCAGTTGAAATTCTCATCATTTCACGCATTTCATCACGTTTTTCATCTTTGATGGTGTCGTAAAGGCGGTCAAAGGTTTCACGGTAGTTATCCATTGCAGCAAGCAATGCTTCTCTGTTGGATAAAAACAGTTCACTCCACATCTCATCGTTAATGTTTGCAATTCTTGTAAGATCACGGAACGAGTCACCCGTAAACCTCACTAAATCCGCATCATCGTTGGAGCACATGAGAGCCACCGCAATACAGTGTGTAAGCTGTGAAAGAAAAGCGATCATCTCATCGTGTTTTTTAGGGCTAAGAACAGAAATCCTTGCAAAGCCGAGTTCTTCACCGAGAGCTTTACAAAGAGCAACGCCTTCGTTGGTATTTTTATCGGTGGGGACGACAATGTAATTGGCATTTTTAAAGATTTTGTCATCGCTGTGTTCAACGCCACTCACTTCCCTACCTGCCATAGGATGTGCCGCCACAAACTCCACGCCGTCTTTGAGCAAACCTTGAACTTCATCAACAACACACCCCTTTACACCTGTGACATCAGTTACTACCGTGCCGTCCTGAATTAAATGACCGTATTTTTGAATCCATTCAATAAACACGTGCGGATAAAGGGCAAAAACAATCATTCCTGCTTCATCAATCAATCTCTTGTCTATCTCGGTTGACCCTTCATCTATGATTCCGTTGTTAACGGCGTATTCAATAGTAGATTTTTTTCTGGTAATGGCTGTAACACGGTATCCCTTTTTCTTAAGAGCCATAGCGTAACTGCCGCCAAGCAAACCAAGCCCTACTATTAAAATACTTTTGTTTTTATCAAGAACAATTTGTTTAACTCCAACGTTAAGCGTTGAGATGATCTCAAAGAAATCAGGAAAGCTCTTGGAAACTGCCTCGGCACCGTCAATGTAACCGCCGACAACAGTACAAAGAACGCTCAGCGCCATAACGACTCTGTGGTCGTTGTGACCCGAAAGAGTTTCTGTAGGAGTTCTTAGTTCTCCGGGGTTAATGACGCATTCGTTTTCACCGACACAAACTTCAATTCCAAACTTTGAAAGCTCCGTTGCCATGGCGGAAGCGCGGTCGCTCTCTTTAATTTTCAACCTTGCTGTTCCGGTAAAGGTTGCCCCATCTTTTGCCGCTGCTAAGGCGAACATTATGGGGGCAAGATCCGGACAGTCCGATAAATCAAAAGTCTTTACACCCTGTTCAAGAGCCTCAAAATAGCTCTTATAGACTCTGTCGCCCTGCAGGGTGCTCTCGTTTATCCCCTCAACTTTAACCTCTCCTCCGAGGAGATTGAAAGCTTCGAGAAAGGCCGCATTTGAGCAGTCACCTTCAACGGTGTAACTCGTGCCATTGTACTTCTGGCTTCCCTTGATGTTGAAGCAGTTACCCTCACGTTCTATTTTAATTCCGAATGAAGAAAGCGCACTTACAGTTAAATCAACGTACGAAGAACTCTCAAATTTACCAACCACTTCGATTTTGCTGTCACCTTCAACAAGTGGCAGAGCAAACAAGAGCCCTGAAATAAACTGACTGGAAATGTTTCCCGGAATCTTGTAAACTCCGCTGCTGAGCTTTCCGCAGATGGTGATGTGTTTCTTTGTGCGTTTGAATAGAATCCCTTGCTCACGACAAATGTCCTCATAAACGCTTAAAGGTCTTTCGAAAAGTCTTTCGCTTCCAGAAAGAGTTACACATTCACCCGAAAGAAGACAAATCGGAATCAAAAACCTTAAGGTGCTCCCACTTTCATTACAAAAGACTACGTTGCTTTTCGGAGCTTGAAACGGGTTAAACATGCCGATCTTTACGCTATCACCGCTTTTTTCAACTTTAGCTCCAAGACTTTCAAGGCAATCAAGAGTTGCTTCAATATCCTTAGACCAAGCGAGATTCATTATTGTACTTCCACCGGAAAGCGCACCGCAAATCAAAGCTCTGTGTGCCAGACTCTTAGACGGCGGAGCTGTAACTTTACCGACGGGGCGACATTTCATTATCTTGACGGTCATAATTATCCCTCCGATTCTTGGATCAGATAATCCATAGCTTCAATGTAACCGCCAAAACCGTGCCCTGTAATTGTTTTAATACAGTATGAGCGAATGTAACTTATCTGCCTGAAATCTTCACGTGTTGATACATCTGAAATGTGTACCTCAACCGTCGGAATGTTTACTGCCTTCAAAGCGTCAAGCAGAGCAACACTGGTGTGAGTGTAAGCCGCAGGATTGATAACAATTCCGTTAAACTTTCCGTAAGCCTCCTGGATTTTATCCACAAGGTATCCTTCGTGGTTTGACTGATAAATCTCAACCTCAGCCCCAACGGAATCCGCATGTTTTTTTATCAACTCACACAAATCTTTGTAGGTGTCGGCACCGTAAATATCAGGTTCTCTTATGCCCAACATATTAAGGTTAGGCCCGTTAATTACAAGTATTTTCATTGTAAAATTCCTCTTTTATCACCTTTACGTTCTCTGATACTTCCGTCGAAGGAACAATTCGTTTATCACATGAACCGAGATAGATGTTATAACGCTCTTTGTAAAGCTTTTCAAGGTCTGAACGATTTCTTGAAAGCGGTCTGTCGTCTGTTGAAACCAAGAAATCAAGGGGACGGTCAATAAAGTAAATTCGTCCGTTTTCTTTTAAAAGCTCAGTGTTGCGCTCCCTTAAAACAGCACCGCCACCCGTGGAAATAACAGCGTTCTGTAATGACGAAACCTTTTCGATAACACTTGATTCAATTTCACGGAAGCTCTTTTCGCCCAACTCAGCAAAAATTTCACTTATGGACTTTCCTGCAAACTTCTCTATTTCTTCATCAGTATCAATAAACTGCTTAGCAGTCTCAAACGCAAGGATTCTGCCAACAGTTGTTTTGCCACACGAAGGCATTCCTACCAAAACAATGTTTTCCTTGGATTTAAGAAGACCGTAGTAGATTTCATCAATCTTCTTTTTATCTACCTTTTGGTCGACAAATTTTTCAGCCGCATAAACAGCCTGGGCAACGAGCATATACAATCCGCCTTCAGCTGTTATACCCTGTTTTTTTGCATCGCAAATCAGTTTTGAACGCAAAGGATTATAAACCGCATCAACAACTCCCGAAAGCTTCGGATAATCGGAAAGTTCAACAGGTGCTTCTCCGATTTTCGGGAACATTCCACAGGGAGTAGTGTTAATAATAACATCAGCATCAGAATGATTCACCTTAGCTTCATCATAGGTGATGCAATCCCCTGTACCGTTTCTCGAAACACGGAAAACCTCTTTACAGCCGTGCTTTTTTACAACAGCAAGGGCGGTTTTTGAAGTTCCTCCACTGCCAAGAATGAGAACTTTCTTGCCATTAAGCTCCAAACCAAGGTGCATGATTAAAGTGCTTAGACCTAAAAAATCCGTATTGTCTCCGTAAAGCTTTCCGTCTTTGTTTATGATTGTATTTACAGCACCTATGCTTTTAGCAGTCGGGCTTATTTCGTCTAAATAAGGTATGACGGCTTCTTTGTAAGGAATGGTAACATTAATGGCTTTAAACGCTTTGTGTTTCATAAATGAATCAAGTTCATCTTTTGGAACTTCACGTAGCTCGTAGTTATACCCAAAGAGCTTTGAATGAATGTCAGCCGAAAAGCTATGACCCAGTTTTTCGCCTATCAAACCGTATTCCATGATTATCTACCACCTTTAAAAGCCCAGTCATCACCGTATCTTCCTGCCAGCAAATCGCCAACAACCAAAGCTGTAACAGCATCAATTACAATGCGTGCTCTGTGAACGATGCAAGGATCGTGTCTTCCTTTCATCGAGAGGACTGTGTCCTGCATTTCTTTAAAATTCACAGAGTTTTGAGGCGCGCTGACAGTGGGAGTAGGTCTGAAAGCGGTTTTGAAAATAATCGGCATTCCGTTAGAAATCCCGCCGTTTATACCGCCGCTGTTATTTGAAACGGTTTGGACAGTACCGTTATCAATGCAGAAGCAGTCATTAGCTTCTGTCCCATACATTTCTGCAAGCGAGAATCCGGCTCCAAACTCTATCCCTTTAACTGCGGGGACAGAAAAAACAGCGTGAGAAATAAGACTTTCAATCGAATCAAACCAGGGCTCACCAAGACCTGCTTCAAGTCCTGTAACAACGGTTTCAAGCACTCCGCCTACACTGTCTCCATTGGATTTCGCTTCAAGAATCCTTGACTTCATTTCATCAGCGACAGTACCGTCAAGAACAGCAAAATCAAGAGTTGACAGCAAATCCAAATCTTTTTGCAAATCATGAAAATCACGGTCAGAAATCCCTGCACAGCTCTTTATATGGGTTCCTATTCTGATTCCAAGCTTTTCAAGAGCAGGCATTACTACGGCTCCTGCCGCTACCAACCCCGCCGTTACTCTGCCACTGAAGTGACCGCCCCCACGGTAATCTTCAAAACCGTGGTACTTGCAGTTTGCTGTATAATCGGCATGAGAAGGACGTGCAATCCATCTTGTTTCCGCATAATCACGGGAATTGGTGTCACGGTTAGGAATCGTGATACACAAAGGCGTACCCGTAGTTTTGCCGTTGAACACTCCACTTTGGATAATGTATTCATCACACTCAGCTCTTGACGTGGAAATTGCGCCTGAAGGACGTCTTTTGGAAAGCATTCCTTTAATTACCGAATCGTCAACCGTTATCCCCGGACTGAGTCCGTCCATTACAACGCCAATAGAGCTACCGTGGCTTTCACCGAAAATTGTAACGCTTAAATTATTGCCGAATGTATTTTTCATTTTACTACCCGCCTTATCATTGCTTCAAGTTCGTTTATTGACATCTTCTTGAATTCAAAGCTTCCGACTCTTTCAACATAAACGATGGTTATCTCTGCTCCTGAAAGTTTTTTATCGTGTTTACAAGCGGCAATTAAAGCATCTTCATTACCCTCGACAGTGGTTGGCAAACCAAGTTTTGTAAGAACTTTTAAAAGTCTGTTTCTTACAGATTCAGAGCACATGGGAACCATTCCTATAGCAACACACTCTCCGTGATAAAGCGTAGTCATTTCATTAGCGCTTTCGACGGCGTGTGCAAGTGTGTGACCGAAATTCAGAACCTTTCTCAGCCCTTTTTCGTGTTCGTCCGACTCTACAACAGCTCTTTTTATTAGTAAGGATTTTTCTATAATCGTGTCTAGTGCTTCATCAATGTTACCATTCTCTAAGATGGAAAACAGCTCTTCATCGGATGTAAGCGACATTTTTAATGACTCTGCAAGTCCGTTAGCAACCTGTCTAAAAGGTAAAGTTTTTAAAGTGTTTGGATCGATGATGACTTTTTTGGGTGGGTAAAATGAACCGACTATGTTTTTAATCCCCATAAAGTCTATGGCGGTTTTTCCACCGATTGACGAATCAACCTGGGACAGCAATGTAGTAGGTATGTTGTAAAAATCAACACCTCTCATAAAGGTTGCAGCAACAAACCCGGAAAGGTCACCAACAACTCCTCCGCCCACCGCTACAACGCAGTCCGTGCGGGTGAAGCCGTTCTCTACCAGCTCTTGAAGCAGTAGCTGATACGTTTGTATTTGCTTTGAGGTTTCTCCCTGGGGAATCGTAACAACAAAAGCTTCCTTAGCGTACTCTGCAACCGCTTTTGCGTACTGTGCAGGAACTCCGCTGTCAGTAACTACCAAAACCTTTCTGTTGAGATTGAGGTATTTATCGATACTGTACAAAGCACCTCGCTCCAAAACAATGTCATAAGTTCCTACAGAAGTTTTTACAGGTATGATCATAGTCAAGTTCTCCAAAACAAAAATGTCAAATTTTGACCAAAACAACAGATTTAAATTCTGACTTCTTTTTCGTAGTTACCGAGAATTTTTATACTGTTACAGCATTCTCCAAGTTCTGAAATCATCGCTTTTCCTTCATCGCTGTAAATGTTACCCTCGCCCTCAGCGTAAAAGTAATAATCCCAGATAAGCTCTTTTGTTGGGCGGCTCTTTAAAGCTTTAAGGTTAACTCCGTGGCTACCGATCACAGAAATCGCTTTGCCCAACGAACCTGCTGCGTTTTTAACGGTAAACAGTAAAACAAAGTGTTGGTCTCTTACATTAGGTTCACGAGGAACACGGGAAAAAACCGCAAACCTTGTTGTATTGTTACTGCTGTCGTTAATGTGTCCGTCAAGTTTCTTCAAGCCGAATTTTTCAGCCGCTTCAGCGCTACCGATGGCGGCGACATCGTGCCGTCCCATTTCGGCGACCTGCATCGCTGCAACTGCCGTGTTAACAGCTTCAATCTTTTCAAATCCATGCTTTTCAATGTACGTAGCGCATTGAGCAAGGGCCTGAGGATGGCTGATGACGGTCTTAACTTCATCAAGCGTCGTGCCTTTGACAGCTAAAAGGTTTTGAACAACCTCTGCTTCGTAAACACCGGTTATGTAAAGCGAACCAAAAAACGCAAGGTCAAGCACTGCTCCGACATCACCGTTAAAGCTGTTTTCTATCGGAAGAACAGCGCAATCACATTCACCGTTAACAACAGAATTGTAAGCCTCTTTGAAGTTGGCCTTAGGAATAGCCTTAGCGTCGGGGAAAATTTTTTCTGTTGCGATGTTGGCAAAAGCACCTTCAACACCGCTGTAAGCTACTCGCATTCCGTCCAAGAGCTTGTGTTGCATTTTCTTTGAAGTTTCAATTGTTGACCTTAAGAAATTAATGTAATACGAACGGTAATCATCATTGGAGATGTAAGAAGAATTACGCTTTATTATTTCCTCTTCCCTTACGAGGTCTTCAACGGGAACGCCGTGCTGTCTTTTATACTCTGCAACTAACTTCACCGCATCCATACGAAGTTCAAAAAGCTTTGCCATTTCCCTGTCGGCTTCGTTAATCATCTGTCTTGATTTTTCCAGTTCGTTCATATAAATCTCCTTATTTGCAAAACTATAAACAAAAAATCCGCATTTACCTGTGCCAAAATCGGCGCAAGCAATTGCGGACTGTCCGTCAAACCGTAGCATTAAACTGAAGAAGCTTTTAATGCGTAGCAGTAAACGGGCAGCCCTTAGTAAAATAAAAGTATCGATAAGAAAATACAAATCCGAACATTCCGTTTACTCCTTTCGCCAAATCTGTTGTACTAATGATAACCCTTTCAGAAGCAATTGTCAAGAGGTTTTGCATACTTTTTTAATTTATACTAAAAGAATGCGTTTTTATTCAGAGCAAAAACTGAAATAAATGCTGAATTTGCAAACAAGATTTATTACAGTAAGTATCTGAACGGCTTGATAATTATACGGAAAACCGTCAAAAAAGCTCGCTTAAAATAAGGAAGCTCCCTTTCAACATAGTCTTTACCGTAAGAAACGGTTGAAGAGTTAACAAATTTGGAAACATCGGTAGCTTTGTAAAAGCTATTTTTTAACCTTGAATTTAATTCGGGGCAATCAATCACAAGCATTGTTTCGGTGTCAAGATAAGCGCTTCGCATGTCCATGTTAAAAGATCCGACAATACTGATGCTATTGTCTATCAATACTGTTTTTGTGTGAAGAGACTGTCCACCGAGAAACTCATAAACACCAACACCGCTTGCGTAAATCCTGTTTTTGTGATTAAGGTAATCAGAACACCCCCAGGGGTTTGCTCCGTTAGCTACAGAATTAGTCATAACGGAAACACTTTTCCCTTCGTCGGTAAGAGCTTTAAAATCACCGTACATTTCGTTACCAAAAATTATGTAAGGAGTCTGAACAAGTATTTGATTTCCGTTTTTCATTAAACTGTTAAGTGAGTACCACAGCTCTGGAGCCTTGTTACCGACATTTACCGAATTTGAAATTAAATGAACACGGTTCGCTTCAAAAGTTTCTTTAATCCAATCAACAGTTTCAAAAGCCTCAGGTCTGTCTTGTTTTAATTCATAAAACAAATCAACTAATTTATCCTTTGCAGAAACAAGTTCAGAATGATCAACGTCATACTCAACGCTACTGCAACAACTAAGACCCCACAGCTCTTCGAAATACGCCTTTACGTCGTTGACTGAAGCTTTGTCAACGTTCTCCGAATAGACCAAAACGTCACGATCTATGTTGTAATTTTCACGATAGTTTCCAAGGAAAAGGTCATTTGTGTTTCTTCCGCCTAAAATGTAGGCAAAGCCGTCTGCAATCAAGAATTTGTCATGCATACGGTAATTAAGATTCCACGGTGTTAAAAGATTCACCGCATTATAATACTTCGCTTCCACGTTTGCAGAACTTACAAGAGCTTTAAAACAGTCGCTTTGTTTAAGCCGTGCGAAGGCACTGAAACCGTCTACTAAAATGCGAACCTTTACTCCTCTTTCCGATGCATCATAAAGTGCTGACATTATCTCACGCCCACTACGATCATCACATAATTCAAACGTGGTAAGAATAAGCTCTGACTTTGCATTCCCGATCAATCTGAGACGCCAAACCAGAGCTTCATCATTATTTTCAATGTTCAACACACGTTCTTTACAGCATTCAGTTTCAGATTCACCGAAGGTTTCAGTACTTTCGCTAAGTGTAGCTTCGAAGTTTTTATGAAACAGCGGCGGAAGAACCAAAGACAAAAAGACAAACAAAATAAACACTAATCCAAAACAAAGTGCCGCTCTAATTACTACGTGCAGCTTAGTCATTGCATTTTCCTCATTAAAGCGCTTTGTTCGCCTTGTCCTTTGACTTTTCACGAATCAAGCTAATGTTTCTGTACACATAGAGACAAAGAGACAAAACCATCATAGCAGTACATACGGCAATAGTTATGTTGGAAGCCACATTATTGATGTTATACCATACAATGTGGAGCATAATCATACCGTACAGAAGAACCGTAGTGAGCTTACCGTGCCAATCAGCACCGCAAACAATGCCCGTCTTTTTGATAACGAGCAAGCCCGTAACACCCACGATGGTTTCTTTAATAAACATAAGAACTATGGGTATCGCCATAAGGTGGAACCTTGTGACCAAGCAGAAAAGAGTGGCCAACTGTGTAAGCTTGTCCGCAACCGGATCAAGAGCCTTACCTAAATTGCTGACAAGACCGAAATGTCTTGCAATAAAACCGTCAACCACATCAGTAACGCCTGAGACGACAAGGATAACAGCGGTCAAAACGTACTCTTTCTTTATGCAATAAAGCCATACAATTATCGGAATAAGTAAAAGCCTTACAAGCGACAGAAAATTGGGTACAGTGAAAATTTTATTAGCGGAGTTGTTTTTACTGTTCAAGAATCTGTCTCCTTTCAAATGGTAATTAGTGTTTATAAACTACAGAAAATCTTTTATCTCTTTTTATTGTCTTTAACTCTGTGCAAAGAAAGCGGAAGACGAACCGTGAATCTACATCCTACTTCTGAAGGATTCTCAGCGTCAATACTACCGTTATAAATCGAAACTATTTGCTTAACAAGGGAAAGCCCCAAGCCGTTCCCCTCCTCTTTGTGGGAACTGTCGCTCTGATAAAACTTATCAAAGATGTGTTTTTTATCTTCCGCAGAAATGCCTGGGCCGTTGTCTTCAACGGTACAGACAGCACATCCATCTTCCTGTTTCAGTCTTATGCGAACGATTCCGCCAACAGGGTCAAACTTAATAGCGTTTCCGATTATGTTGTTCCACACATGGAGCAACAGACTCTCGTTTCCGTAGTATTCAAGTGTTTCAAGCTCAACGTCAAGCTCAATTTCTTTCTTTTCCCATTCGGGCTCCAAAACAACGAGCGACTGTCGTATTTGCTCATCAAGGCGAAAACGTGTTTCGTTAGCAATGATTCCTTGATTATCAACCTTTGAAAGGAGCAAAATGTTTCCAACGAGGCTTGAAAGCCTTTTCGTGTTAAAAAGAATCTTTTCTACATAAACCGCTTGCTCATCGGTAACAGGTGTACCGCCACCCTGCAAAAGAGTTGCGTAGCCCTCAATGGCATTGATCGGCGTTTTGAACTCGTGAGAAACGTTTGAAACAAAATCTGTTTGCAAAATCTCGGTAGCACCAAGCTCCTTTGCCATTGCGTTAAAGTCGGAATAGATTCTCTCAATTTCTTTTAAATCACGTTGAGGTTCCAACCTTACTGAGAAGTCACCCTTAGCAACACGGCTCATAGCTTGTCCCAATCTGGTTATCGGGTCAAAAAACTTCTTGCTGATGATTACGGTAACAGCACCGCCTATGCAAATGCTGAGAAAGATTATCCAAAGTATGCTGTTAAACTTGAAATCAATACCGAATACTTTTTCAAGCAAAAGAGACAACGCCCATGAAGCAACCGAAACTATAATAAACTCCGCCATTACAAGAATCGTAAAAATGAGTCTCATATTGGATTTAGGGGATCTCTTTTCCTTGAAGTTTTTCATTGTTTGACCACCTTATAGCCAACGCCTCGGATTGTAACTATTTTAAAGTCTTTATTATCTCTGAACCGTTCTCTGAGTCTGCCAATGTGTACCTCAACAGTGTGTGAATCCGTTTCCGTGTCATACCCCCAAATATCATCCATCAACTGCTGACGGGTGAAGATTCGACCGGGAAACGAAATCATTTTATACAACAGCATAAACTCTTTTTGAGGCAAAATCATACGGAAATTGCCGGAATGAACTGTAAGAGAATCGTACTCAAGTACCGTGTCGCCAATAGTCTGCCTACGTTCACTAATCATCTGAGCACGTCTGAGCAGAGCACCGACCCTCAAAACCATCTCATTTACATTAATGGGCTTAATCATGTAATCGTCGGTGCCGGAAAGGAATCCGAGCTTCATGTCATCAAAATCTGTTTTTGCAGTTATCATAAGTACAGGTGTGTTTATTCCCGCATCTCTGATGGATTTAACAAGCTCATAACCGTCCATAACTGGCATCATAATATCGGAAATAATCAAATCATAATACTCGGTATCGAGAGCATCCAAAGCTTCTTTACCGTTGGAAACTCCGGTAACCACATATCCGTTTTTAATAAGTACGTGACGGAAGAGCTGACAAAGTTCCCTATCATCTTCTGCAATAAGTATTTTAAGCATTAAAAAATCTCCTATTGTAGCTTTTACAGTTTTATGAGCCGACACAAAAAACGCTTCGTCCGGCTGACGTTTTTATTATAGACAAGTGTTTCAACTCATTCTCAACTAAAGCTCAATAATTGTTGATTTTAATATTCAAAAGCTTTTATTAGATTATAATACCACATTATTACCTTGTTTTCAAGCATTTAACCAAGAAAAAAGCTTCAAAAAAGAAGCTTTTTTGAAGCTTTTTCTATTTTACGCGTTTTAAACGAAAAATCAATTACACAGCCGTATCTGCCATCAAGTGTAAATCATTTTACGCCAAATAATTAAAGTTATTAGTGGGCGGCAAACACATATTGTTACGGCAAACATAATATGTTGTCCTGCCGTTTTTTAGCGGATAATCTTTAACGTTTTTTGGGGTGAGAACAACCGTCGCATCCGGAGGAAGCTCTAAAGCC
>JAFXKQ010000108.1 GCA_017531625.1 Clostridia bacterium
CCGCACGCTTCGCCAACAGCTCCACGGTTTCGGGGTAATCCAGTCCCTCCGCCTGCATGGCGAAGGTGAAGATGTCGCCCCCCGTACCGCAACCGAAGCAGTAAAAACTTCTTGTCCCCGGGAAGACCGTAAACGACGGCGTCTTTTCGTTGTGGAACGGGCAAAGGCCCGAAAAATTGCTCCCCGCACGTTTAAGCTGAACGTAACGGCTGATAAACTCAACTATGTCATTTCTGTCCTTGACTTCTTCAAGGAACCGTCCGGAAAACGCCACCGTCTCACCTCCCGTTTTAAAACTTAAAAAACGTCTAATTAAAAATCATCAAAAACTCAAACGCCCAACCAAATTTTCGGCACGTAAATCTCCTCAAAGGTGGAAATGGCGTACCTGTCCGTCATGCTGGCAATGTGGTCGCAAACCACCCGTTCCGTGCCGTCACGCCCAATGTTTTTTCTGAGCTCGGCAGGAAGGGCTTGAGTGTTGTTGCAGTAGTATTCAAAGAGCCTCTCTATGAGAGTGCGAACCTTTTCCTCTTCACGTGTAGCCTCTGCGCTTTTGTAAACCCTGTCAAACATAAACTCACGAAGCTTCAGCATCGCCTCGCCGTAAGGCTCGGTCATTTTGATGTCGCCGTCCGTACCGCCGTTGATTACCGCCGTAACCATGGAAGTAATCCGCTCGGAATGGGTACGTCCGAGAACCTTGCACAACTCCCACGGAATGTCATCAAGGCTGATAAGCCCCGCACGGCAAGCGTCATCAATGTCGTGATTTATGTAAGCGATGCGGTCTGCAAATTTGATAAGCTGACCCTCAAGGGTAGAAGCCTTGTTTGAACCGGAATGGTTAACGATTCCGTCCCTCACCTCAAAAGTGAGATTCAAACCCTTTCCGTCCTTTTCGAGAACGTCAACCACTCTCAGACTCTGCTCGTAGTGGCGGAATCCCCCCGAAATCAATTTGTCAAGCGCTCTCTCCCCCGAATGCCCGAAGGGAGTGTGCCCCAAATCGTGCCCAAGAGCCGCCGCCTCGGTCAAATCCTCGTTAAGCGCCATCGCCCTGGCCATGGTTCTGGCAATCTGCACCACTTCCAAAGTGTGCGTAAGTCTGGTGCGGTAGTGGTCATCCTTAGGCGAAATAAAAACCTGCATTTTGTGCATCAAACGCCTGAACGACTTGGAATGAGTGATGCGGTCACGGTCACGCTGAAACTCCGTCCTGACAGGACAAGGCTCAATGGCAGTAATTCTGCCCCTTGTGTCACTCGTCTTAAAGGCGTGCGGACAAAGGGTCATTTCTTCAATTCTCAGGGTAACATTTTTCATTTAACGTACAACCCCCTTGGAAACCGCAAGGCATAAGTGCCCTAAATTATGCTACATTATACTTAATTTACCTAAAAAAAGCTTAAACTATACTAAGAATATATACGACGGAAAACGGTTTTCTCCTTTTAAATCCGAAAAAACTTTTAAAAAACCGAAAAAAAGCATACATTCCCATAAAAAAGCCCTTGATAAACGTGAGTTTTTGTGTTAAACTCATAAGCAGGATTAAAAGGAGGGGTATTGTTTTGTTTGGATATGTTAAACCCCTCACAGGTGAGCTTAAAGTCAAAGAGCTTGAGCTTTATAAAGCGACTTATTGCGGTCTTTGCAAAAAGGGCGGGCAAAAGGTTTCACGGTTCACCCGTTTTCTTTTGAGCTACGACTTTGCGAGCCTTGCGGTGCTCCGTGCAGCACTGGGAAACGAGAAACCAAGGGTTGAGCGCAAGCGTTGTCCCTACGGCTTAAAGAAGAAGAACATGCTGTGTTGCGACGAAGTTTTCGAGTACACAGCCGCCGCCTTTGGGGTTCTCAGCTACTGTAAAGCCGAGGACGACGTTAAGGACAGCAAGGGATTAAAAAAGCTTTTAAATAGATGCGCCCTGCCGGTCTTTAAGCGGATGAAGAATCGGGGATTAAAGCTTTACCCACGGATTTACGATGGCATAAAGGCACCTCTTGACAAACTGTCGCTGCTTGAAAGTGACGGGAAGCCCCACATCATAGACGAAACGGCGGATGCCTTTGCGAAGGTGTTGGAGTTTATTGCCTCTTACGGGCTGGAAGGCGAGAATGCCCGCATAGCCGCAGAAGCAGGTTATCACATTGGACGCTTCATCTACATCATCGACGCCGCAGACGATTTGAAAGAGGACAGGGAGAAAAAGGAGTTCAACGCCTTGGCATCACATTTCGGCGGTTACGACGAGGCGGAAAAAGCCATGGAAGAAGTGAGGGAAACCTTGCTTATGAGCATGCTCAGCTTCGGGCGTGGGGTTGCAAAAATCGAAAGCAGTCCCGACAGATGCTTCACCGAAATCCTTGAAAACATCGCATTTTACGGCGGTAACAACGTTATCAGCAAGATTTTTAATAAATACGGCTACATTCGAAAGGAATAAAAAGATTTATGAAAAAGCAACTTGAAGAGATTTCTGCGTCCGCCAAAGCGGAGATAAGCGCAGTCACAGACGAAGCCTCCCTCAGAAACGTTCAGGTTTCCTACCTGGGCAAAAAGGGTAAGCTGACAGCTATCCTCAGAGGAATGGGCGCACTTTCGGCAGAAGAAAGACCGCTTATCGGCGCTTTGGCAAACGAAATCAGAGTAGACCTTGAAGAAACCATTAAGCTGAAGCTTGACTCTTTAAAGGCAGCAGAGCTTGAAAACAGACTCAAGAACGAAAAGATTGACGTTACCCTTCCCGCACGTTCCAAGTCCACGGGCAGATTCCACCCCCTTTCTCAGGTTGAGAACGAGCTTACGGAGATTTTTGTGGGCATGGGCTTTGAAATTGCGGAAGGTCCGGAGGTTGAGCTGAGCTACAACAATTTTGATGCACTCAACGCTCCCGCAGACCACCCTTCAAGGGATTTTCAGGATACATTCTACATCTCTCCGGAGGTGCTTCTCCGTACCCAGACCTCGCCCGTACAGATAAGAGCGATGAAGGGCAAGACTCCCCCTATCAGAATCATTTCTCCCGGCAGAGTTTACCGTTTTGACGAGGTTGACGCAACTCATTCCCCCATGTTCCATCAGCTTGAAGGCCTTGTGGTTGGAAAAGGCATTACCATGGGCGACCTCAAGGGCACCCTTGCAATGTTTGCCAAGGCGTACTTCGGAGAAGAAACAAAAACACGTTTCCGCCCCCACAACTTCCCCTTTACCGAACCCTCCGCAGAAGTTGACGTAAGCTGCTTTGTTTGCGGCGGCAAGGGTTGCCGTCTCTGCAAAGGCGAAGGCTGGATTGAAATTCTCGGCGCAGGCATGGTTCACCCCCGCGTTCTTGAGAATTGCGGCATAGACACCGACGTTTACAGCGGATTTGCTTTCGGCGTAGGACTTGAACGAATCGTCATGATAAAGTACGGCATTGATGACATGCGTTATCTTTACGAGAACGACCTTCGTTTCTTGAGCCAATTCTAAGGGCTGAAAAGTAAAGTTAAAGGAGAGATAGAAATTGAAAGTATCATTGAATTGGATAAAGGATTTTGTAGATTTCGATACAGACGCTAAAACCTACGCAGACGTTATGACAGCTACGGGTACCAAGGTTGAGGGTTATGAGATTCTCGGCGAGGACATTCAGAACGTGGTTGTCGGCAGAATAGATTCCACAGAAAAGCACCCCGACGCAGACCGTTTGACCATCTGCTCGGTTTCCGTCGGCAAGGAACGCCCCGTACAGATCGTTACGGGCGCTACAAACATTAAAGCGGGCGACATAGTTCCCGTTTGCCTCGACGGCGCGCTTCTCCCCGGCGGAAAGAAGATTAAAGCGGGCAAGCTCAGAGGCGTCCTTTCAGAAGGTATGCTCTGCTCCATCGAAGAGTTGGGCGTAACTCTCCACGAGTTTCCTTACGCAGCAGAGGACGGCATTCTCATCATCGAAGAACCTTGCGAAATCGGACAGGACATTAGAGAAGCTCTTATGCTCTCCGACACCGTGGTTGACTTTGAGCTTACGTTCAACCGTCCCGACTGCCTTGCCTTCATCGGCATCGCAAGAGAGACAGCAGCTTCTTTTAAGAAACCCTTCGTACTGAAGGAGCCTAAGTACAACGAATGCAAGGACGGAGAAAAGGTCGGAGACTACATTTCCGTAGACATACAAAACCCTGTTCTCTGCCCCAGATACAGCGCCGCTGTGGTTAAGAACGTTAAGATCGCTCCCAGCCCTCTCTGGCTCAGAATGCGACTCCGTGCAGCGGGAGTGCGTCCCATAAACAACATCGTAGACATAACAAACTACGTAATGCTTGAGTACGGTCAGCCCATGCACGCCTTTGACTACTCCTACATCAGCAGTCATAAGATCGTTGTGAGAAACGCAAAGGACGGCGAAGAAATCACCACCCTTGACGGCAACAAGCATCCCCTTAACTCTGAAATGCTCTGCATAGCAGACGGTGAAAAGCCCGTAGCTTTGGCAGGCATCATGGGCGGTCTCAACAGCGAGATTCTTGACACAACAGCAACCGTTGTGTTTGAGTCGGCAAACTTCAACCGTTCCAACATCCGCCACACTTCCCGTGCAGTAGGGCTCAGAACCGAGAGCAGCGGCAAGTTTGAAAAAGGACTTCCACCCTACAACACAGTTCCCGCACTTAAGAGAGCGCTTGAATTGGTTGAACAGCTCGGTTGCGGCGACATTGTTGAAGGCATCATCGACGTTTGCAACGCAGACATCCAACCCAGAAAGATTAAATTCGATGCAGAAAAGGTCAACGCCCTCCTCGGCACAGAGCTCAGCTTTGAAGAGATGGCAGAGATCATGAAGCCCCTCGAACTGATTGGGGACAAAGCAGAGGGCACCCTCTTGGTTCCCCCTTACAGAAGCGACATGGAACGCACCGCAGACATTGCGGAGGAGGTTTCCCGTCTTTACGGCTTTGATAAGATTCAGCCCACCCTCTTTAAATCAGAAGTAACTCAGGGCAAACTCAGCCCCGAACAGAGCTTCACTGCAGATTTGAAAAAGCTTGCTGTTGACCTCGGCTTCTTTGAAATCGCTACCTACTCTTTCGTTTCTCCCAAGAGCGTTGACAGAATCATGCTCCCCGAGGACGACGCAAGAAGAAACTTTATAAAGATTCTCAATCCCTTGGGCGAAGACACCTCGGTTATGAGAACAACGGCAATCCCCTCAATGCTTGAAGTCATCGCTTACAATAAGAACCGTAAGGCTGAAAAAATTGCACTTTTTGAATGTGCAAAGCTTTACTTCCCCACAGAAGACGGTCTTTCCGAAGAGAAAAAGAGCTTTGTCCTTGCTTCCTGCGGGAACGGCGATTTCTACGACCTCAAGGGCTGTGTTGAAAGCATCTTTGATTCCCTCGGAATTAAGGAAACAAAGTACACCGCAGAGGCGGCAGCGGCGTTCCATCCCGGCATCTGCGCTTCTGTAAAGAGCAAGAACAAGGAGCTTGGCGTTATCGGCGCAATCCATCCCGCTGTTGCGGCAGAGTACTCGCTCCCCAATGACGTTTACCTTGCAGTCCTTGACGTTGAAAAGCTTTTCGCAGTGGCAGACACTTCCAAAAAGTTTGTAAAGCTTCCTGCATTCCCCTCCCTCACCCGTGACCTCGCTCTGGTAATGGACAAGGACATTGAAGCAGGCGTTGTAGCAGAGAAAATCCGTTCCTTCGGCGGCAAGACCCTCGAAAGCATCAAGATTTTCGACGTTTACACAGGTAAAGGCGTGGACGAAGGCAAAAAGAGCGTGGCATACAATCTCGTTTTCCGTGCGGCAGACAAAACCATGAGCGACGCCGATGCGGATACAGCGGTAGCAAAGATTTTAAAGAAACTCGAAAACGAAATGGGCATAGTCCTCAGATAGCATTGGATAACCAAGTGCATAAGCGTTCCAAAAAAGCGCAAACCTTTACAAAACAGGAGAGTGATATTTAATGACGAATCAAAAGAACAACACACAGGCTAAGAGTACCACTATCACCTTTACCCTCCAGCAGGAAAAGGACAGAGAGATACGTGCGGCACTCCAGAGTGTTTATAACTCCCTCAAAGAAAAGGGTTATAACCCCGTTAACCAGATAGTTGGTTACATTCTTTCGGAGGACCCGACATATATCACTAACCACAACAACGCAAGAGCGCTAATAAGACGCATCGACAAGTACGAGCTTATGCGTGCATTGGTACAGAACTATCTGGTTCTCTGATAAAAAACTAAGATAAGGAGGAACGTGCGACGGCGCAACACAGCGTCAGGATTTCGTGCGGACATTCAGTTATGGAAAAGGTATTGCAATACAAGGGAAAGCCCTTGGTAAGACAGGGGAACTTCGTGTTTTACGGATTCCCTACGGACAAATACATTCTTTTCATGAGCATTCTTGAAACTAAAAAAAGTGGCAACATGGACATAGCAAGCAAGGTTCTTGTTCAGATCCAAAGCACCTCCGAAACCGCTTCTTTCAACGACAAGATAATAAAGCAGTGTGAAAAATCCAACTTCTTTGATGCCTTTGAGATTGGCACCATCTGGTTGGAAAGAGAGCTTAAGAAGGCATAAGTCTACGTTCAATTTACTAAGTTAAAGCTGTTTTTGAAGTAAAAAACAAAAGAATCTAAAATTTTTTGAAAGGAACCACCAAAATGAAAAGAAGAACCCTAAGTTTAGTTCTCGTTCTTTCGCTCATCATCGGACTGTTTTGCGTTACAACGGTGTACGCGGCTTCCACCACCGCTAAGGGGAACGCGAACCCTGCCACCGTCGGCGAGGCAAGCTTTAAGATTGAGCTTACCGCTTCCGAAGCCACACTCAAAGCCGGTGACGAATTCACGGTAGAAGCAAAGGTTGTTGACATTACCAACGCTAAGGGTCTTCTTTCTGTGGACATTCCTCTTTCTTTTGATAAAGCAAAGTTTGAGCTCGTTTCTTACACAGCAAAGTTCCCCGCAGTTTGGGGTAACTACGGCAAGAGCTTCGGCTGGGAAGCAAGCGCCGCAACGGAAGGCTTTCTCTGGCTGAGAAGCGTTTATGACGGCGAAGACTTTACCAAGGGCGCAAAGGCGGACGGCGACATCAGCTTCACCCTCAACTTCAAGGTGTTGGAAACCGCATCCGCAGGCACAGCGACAATCGAGGCACTTAACAGCGATTCCCGGTTGTTTGTTGCAGCGGCAGAAGCAACCACGGGCAAAGTCCTCTACGGCGACGGCGCAAAACTTGCCCTGGCCATTCGCGGTGACGGCGTTGTTGGCGACGTAAACGGCGACGGCGGCATAGATTCCCTCGACGCTGCGGCAATCCTTCAGTACGACGCAGGACTCAAAGACCTCGACAGCAAACAGCAGGCGGCTGCTGACGTAAACGGCGACGGCTACGCTGACGCATTGGACTCCGCAAGAATTCTTCAGTACGACGCAGGCATTATCAGCAAGTTTTAAAAATTCAACTGACTGAAAAGGTTTTTAGATTTTATGAAAAAGATTACTTTTTTCACAGCATTCGTTCTTGTGCTTGCGCTGTGCGTGGGCGGAATCGTTTCAGCAAGCGAAACTACGGTTTTCAAGCTTTCGCTCACCGCAACGGATGACCTCGTGGCTCAGGGCGAACAAGTTACGCTCACCCTGCTCATTAAGGACATTACCTCCGAGTACGGACTGCTTTCCTGCGACCTTCCTCTCAGATTCAACCCTGAGGAATTTAAGTACATCTCATCCACCCCTGTTTATCCCGAATGTTGGGGTAAAGAAGCAGACGACCTCACCAACAAGCGTGAGGAAAACCTCTCCAACGGACTTTTAAAGCTTTCGATGCTTTATGAGGGCGACTTTACGAAGGACGAAAGCACCCAGATAAAAGAGTCCGGAGTAATGGGCTTTAAAGTTGTTTTTGAAGCGCTCAAAGACACGGGAGTAAACTTTTGGGTAAAGCACGAAAGCATTACCCCCATCAGTGCGGCGGTTGCAGTTCCCACCGTGATTGAAGGTTCACCCTCTTACAGAATTTCATCGGTTTACGGCAACGGCGTGGAGCTTAAGTACGTCCCCGAAACCCCGTCGGAAGAACCCTCAGAAGAGCCTTCCGAAGAACCCTCTGAGGACAGCTCAACCGAATCAAGCGAGGAATCGAGCGAAACTTCTGAAGAACCTCAACTGCCCGAAGAACTCAAAGGTGACGCAGACGGCGACGGCGAGGTAACGCCAATCGACGCTTCCAAGGTTTTGCAGTACGACGCAGGCATCATTCTTTTGAGTAACCCCTTAGCCGCAGACGTGAACAACGACGGCGAGGTAGACCCTCTTGACGCTTCCCTCATTCTTAAATTTGATGCGGGGATAATCAAAGGTTTCTAAACACAAAGCATACAAAAAGCTCTGCGAAAAAATTTCGCAGAGCCCAGACCGCTGACAAAGGCACAGAGCACGAAAAATAAAAACAAACTTATTGCATTAAAGTTGAAAAATCGGGGCAACGCCCCGATTTTTCTGCCATTCACCTTATTTTTTCGTTCAAAACGAACCTCGGCTCACAGTAACTTGGTACAGTTCTCGCCTCGGTTCGTCTTGTCTGTACTCTTTCTCAGCAATCTGCCAAGTTGATGACAAGGTTTGTCATCAACTTGAAGCTCTGCGGTTGATTCCGCAGAGCTTATCTTTATTTTTTGTGCTTTGTTTTACAATC
>JAFXKQ010000109.1 GCA_017531625.1 Clostridia bacterium
CGGGGCTGGCAACGGAAATGCGGAGCAAATCCTGATGGGTGTCGACCGCTTTGAGGACTGCACAGAGGAAGAGAAGGAATCTCTTATTTTCCGCAGGGTATTTACCCGGCTCCAAAAGGTTTTCTCCCGATGCGGAGAGTGACCAGTTGTTGTGCTTACCGCTGCCGTTGACCCCCTCGAAGGGTTTTTCGTGAAGGAGGCAATGAAGGCCGTGTTTGTCTGCGACCTTTTTCATTATCTCCATAATAAGCTGGTTGTGGTCTGTTGCAATGTTGGCGGAGGCGTAAACAGAAGCAAGCTCGTGCTGTGCAGGTGCCGCTTCGTTGTGCTTTGTTTTGGCAGAAACGCCGAGGAGCCAAAGCTCACGGTCAAGTTCCTTCATAAACTCCGCAACTCTGGGTCTGATAACTCCAAAATAGTGATCTTCAAGGTCCTGACCCTTAGGCGGTTTTGCGCCGAAGAGGGTACGGCCCGTAATCTGAATGTCCTTGCGTCTGTTATAAACGCTCTTGTCTATAAGAAAGTACTCCTGCTCTGCGCCGACGGTGGGGGTAACGCTTTGCGTTTCCGTGTCCCCGAAAAGGCGCAGAATCCGTACGCACTGACCGCTGAGAAGCTCCATTGAACGGAGCAGAGGCGTCTTTTTGTCAAGCACCTCGCCGCTGTAAGAACAGAAAACGGTAGGAATACAGAGGCTGTCATCCTTGATGAACGCAAAAGAGGTGGGATCCCAAGCGGTGTAACCTCTTGCTTCAAAGGTGGCTCTGAGTCCGCCCGAAGGGAAAGAGGAAGCATCAGGCTCGCCTTTAATGAGCTCTTTTCCCGAAAACTCCATGATAACGCTGCCATCGCTTTGCGGATGGATGAAGCTGTCGTGCTTTTCGGCGGTGATTCCCGTCATCGGCTGGAACCAATGGGTGTAGTGGGTAGCACCGTGTTCAACCGCCCAATCCTTCATCGCCGCCGCAACCACCGTTGCAACCGCAATGTCCAGATCCTTGCCTTCCTCAATGGTCTTTTTGAGTGAGAGGTAGGTGTCCTTAGGCAGACGCTCCTTCATTACAGCGTCATTAAAAACCTTTGTACCAAAAATCTCGGGGATGCTGTTCATTAAAACTTCCTCCGTGTTGCTGAACTGTTTCCTGTGCGAACCAAAAAAGGAATCAATCCAAGGCCAAAAAGCCATAATAAAAAAGATGATTCCGATACGCAACAGTTTGACAATTTAGTATATAACTTTAACATATTTTTGTCAATAGTTTTTGCGTTTGTCCTTGACAAACCAAAGCTTTTGAGTTATCATAACCAATGATTCGGAAGGTCGGTTTAGACAGTCGGCCGGCAAGAAAAGGAGTGACAGTTAATGGAGCAATTCGTTCGGGATCAGATCAAGGCGATCAAGGAACAGGTTGGAGAAACGGATAAGGTTCTTCTCGGTTTATCGGGCGGAGTAGATTCTGCTGTTTGCGCGGCGCTTATTTCCAAAGCGATTCCCGGCAGACTGATTTGCATTTTCGTTGACCATGGCTTTATGCGTAAGGACGAGCCGAGAGAAATTGAAGAAACCTTTTCTAAAATGGACCTTACTCTTGTCTGTGTCGATGCAGAAAAGCGTTTTCTTGACGCGGTCAAGGGAGTAACAGACCCTGAGCAGAAGAGAAAAATTATAGGTAAAGAGTTTATAGAGGTGTTTAACGAAGAAGCGGCAAAGTTCAGCGACGTTAAGTATCTCGCACAGGGAACGATTTACCCTGATATAGTAGAGTCCGGCGACGGCAAAAAGGGCGTTGTAAAGAGCCATCATAACGTAGGCGGTTTGCCTGAAAAGATAAAGTTTGACGGTTTGGTAGAGCCTCTGAAAACCCTCTATAAAGACGAGGTCAGAGCAGTGGGCAGACTTTTGGGGCTCCCCAAGGCGATCGTTAACAGACAGCCGTTCCCCGGCCCCGGACTTGCAGTGCGTTGTATAGGCGAGTTGACAAAGGAAAGACTTGACATTCTGAGGGAAGCTGATGCCATCGTAAGAGAAGAGATCGGCAGACTTCGCAGAAAGCCCAATCAGTACTTTGCGGTTCTTACGGACATGAAGTCTGTAGGCGTAAAGAACGATGAAAGAACCTATGCGTACACAGTAGCAATCAGAGCCGTAAGTACGGTAAACTTTATGACAGCAAAGTGCTTCCCCCTCTCCCAGATAGCGATAGGACGCATCTCCAAGAGGATAACCGACGAGGTGGAAGGCATCAACAGAGTAGTGCTCGACGTTACGGATAAACCTCCGGCAACAATAGAGTGGGAATAAGGGGAATAATACTAAATGGCTTTTAACTGCCCTGAAACCCGAAAGCGCTTCGGGGCAGTTTTGCTTAATGGGAGGTTAATATGAAACAGTTAAAATGCGAGATGTGTGGTAGCGTAGATTTAGTTAAACAGGAAGGTCTGTTCGTATGTCAAAGTTGCGGATGCAAATATTCTGTTGAAGAAGCGAAAAAGATGATGGTTGAAG
>JAFXKQ010000110.1 GCA_017531625.1 Clostridia bacterium
TGGGATGCATTAGATGTTGTTATTAAAGAGCATCCCGTGTTACTCAACCGTGCGCCTACACTTCACAGACTTGGTATTCAGGCATTTGAGCCGGTACTTGTTGAGGGTAGAGCACTTAAGCTTCATCCCCTTGTATGTACCGCTTACAACGCCGACTTCGACGGCGACCAGATGGCTGTTCACGTACCCCTTTCAGCAGAGGCACAGGCTGAGGCTCGCTTCTTAATGCTTGCCGCTAACAACCTTTTAAAACCCTCTGACGGTAAGCCTGTAACCGTTCCTACACAGGATATGGTTCTTGGTTCTTACTACCTTACCATTGTAAAATTTGATGAAAAGGGCGCACCTACCAAGGATCCTGAAACAGGTGAGTACCGTTACCACGTTTACCGTGACAAGGATGAAGCTATTATGGCTTACCAAACAGGTAATCTTGGTCTTCATACACCTATCAGAGTTCGCGTAAGAGGCAGAAATCGCAAAGGCGAGTTCATCTCCCGTATTATTGATGCTACCGTTGGTTTCCTTATCTTCAACGAGTCTATCCCTCAGGATTTGGGCGGCGTAGACCGTACCGTTCCCGGTCATGAGCTTGACCTTGAAATCCCCGTTTACGATAAAAACGGCAAGGTAAATAAAATTGATAAGAAAAAGCTCGGTCGTATTATTGATGACTGTATTCGTGTTCACGGCACAAGCGAAGCCGCAATTGTTTTGGATAATATTAAGGCAACAGGCTTTAAGTATTCAACCAAGGGCGCTATCACCGTAGCCGTTGACGATGCCGTTATTCCTCCTGCAAAGGCTGAAATCTTAGCCGAAGCAGAGAAGATGATAGAAAAGTGCAACAAGTTCTTCAAGCGCGGTCTTATCAGTGATGATGAGCGTAGCCGTCAGGTTATTGAAATCTGGAACAAGGCTACCGAAGATGTTGCAGATGCACTTAAGGGCAACCTTGATGAGTTCAACCCAATCTTTATGATGGCCGACTCAGGCGCCCGTGGTTCTATGAGCCAGATCAGACAGCTTGCAGGTATGCGTGGTCTTATTGCCAACACCGCAGGTAAGGTTATCGAAGTTCCTATTCGTGCTAACTACCGTGAAGGTCTTAACGTTTTGGAATACTTCATTTCTTCCCGTGGTGCTCGTAAAGGTCTTGCCGATACCGCTCTTCGTACCGCTGACTCAGGTTATCTTACTCGTCGTTTGGTTGACGTTTCTCAAGACGTTATCATTCGTGATGAGGACTGCGGCGTTACCGAAGGTCTTAAAATTACCGAAATTAAGGAAGGCAACCACCTCTTAGAGCCTATCTCAGAGCGTCTTGTTGGTCGTTATCTCCTTGAAGACTTCATCGATGAAGCAACCGGCGAGGTTTACGCTTCTAAAGATGAAATGCTCACCAAAGAAAAGGCTGAGAGAATTGAAAAAGTATTGCTCGAACGCCCTGAAGGAGAGCAGTTTGTTCGCATTCGTTCCATTCTCAACTGCCGTTCCAAGCACGGTGTTTGCCGTAAGTGCTACGGTGCAAACCTTGCAACAGGTACATTAGTTACCGTTGGTGAAGCAGTTGGTATTATCGCTGCTCAGTCAATCGGTGAACCCGGTACTCAGCTTACCATGCGTACCTTCCATACCGGTGGTATCGCATCTACTGAAGATATTACTCAGGGTCTTCCCCGTGTTGAAGAGCTTTTCGAAGCCCGTCGTCCAAAGCGCGCAGGTATTATTGCTAAGTGCGCAGGTACAGTAACAATCACCGAAGAAAAGAGAAGTCGCGTAGTTGTTATCAACGGTCTTGATGAAAAGGGCGAACCTGTTGAGGAACGCACAGCAATCCCTGCAACCGCAAGAATTCGCGTTTCCGAGGGCGACACAGTATTCAAGGGCGAACCCCTTGTTGACGGTGCTATTGCTCCTCAGGATATATTAGAAGTTTTAGGACCGGAAGCTGTTCAGGACTATATCATTGAGCAGATTCAGGCAACCTATCGCACACAGGGTGTTGATATCAACGATAAGCACATTGAAGTTATCATCCGTCAGATGATGCGCAAAGTTACCGTTGATAATCCCGGAAGCAGCAATTTGTTACCTTTATCTCGTATTGAGCGTAGCGAGTTCACCGCCGCTAAAGAAGAAATTGAAGCCAGAATTGCCGCAGGCGAGGCCGACTTGGTTGTTCCAACCTGCAATCCTGTATTACTTGGTATTACAAAGGCTTCTCTTGCAACCGATTCCTTCCTTTCTGCAGCATCCTTCCAGGAAACCACTCGTGTTCTCACCGAGGCTGCTATTCAAGGTAAGAGTGATCCTCTCTTCGGTCTTAAAGAAAACGTTATCATCGGTAAACTTGTTCCCGCAGGTACAGGTATGAAGGTGTATAACGAGCGCGCTAAAGAGTATATAAGCGCTGTTATTGAAAGCGAAAAGGCTTTAGAAATCAGTGAAGAAAGCTTTGAAGCTCAAGAAGAAGAGGCAGAAGCATTTGTAACTGCTGAAGCTGAGGTTGAGACTACCGAAGAATAAGTTTTTAATAAAAACTTTAAAAAAGTCTTGACAAACTTGAACTGAGCGTGTAAAATTTGATAGTGTGTGGAAGTTTGGGTAAATCTCAAACTTCCGCCCTTAAATAGTATATAGTCTTTAGGCTGGTGGAGGAAACTCTACCAGTCCAAAGTGCTTATATAAATTTAAAAATTTTATATTAGGAGGTGTAGTATGCCAACCTTTAACCAGTTAGTTCGCAATGGTAGAGAAACTATCGTAAAAAAGGCTAAGGCTCCCGCTCTTTTAAAGGGTTATAACTCTATGAAGCGTCAGTCTACCGATCAAGATTCTCCCCAAAAGCGCGGCGTTTGTACAGCTGTTAAAACTTCTACCCCTAAGAAGCCTAACTCTGCTCTTCGTAAAATTGCCAGAGTACGTCTTTCCAACGGTATTGAAGTATCTGCTTACATCCCCGGTATCGGCCATAACTTGCAGGAGCATAGTGTGGTTCTTATCCGTGGCGGTCGTGTAAGGACCTCCCTGGTGTGCGTTACCATATTATTCGTGGTACACTCGATACACAGGGCGTTGCAAACAGAATGCAGTCGCGTTCTAAGTATGGCGCAAAGCGTCCTAAAGCAGGTGCAAAATAATTTTTTTAGAGAATAGACAATCTCTGCTGATAAA